>DATMXC010000083.1:0-4166 GCA_035561915.1 Gammaproteobacteria bacterium | reverse complement strand
GCCGGCGTGGCAAGCGCCATCCGCGACATGGCGGTGCGCGGCGCACCCGCCATCGGTATCGCTGCGGCCTACGGCGTAGCATTGGCGGGGGCGGCGCGTTACGCGGCCTCACCGGGGGGCTGGGAGCAGGATATCGAGCAGGATCTGGCGTTGCTGGCCGCTTCCCGGCCTACCGCCGTTAACCTGTTTTGGGCGCTGGAACGGATGCGGGGTGTGATCAAACACACCAGGGGCGACCCCACCCAGGCCTTGCTCGCCGAGGCGAAAAAGATTCATGAAGAGGACATTGCAGCCAATCAACACATGGGTCAACTCGGGGCGGCCTTGCTTGAGGGGCAAAACGGGGTGTTAACCCATTGCAATACCGGCTCTCTGGCCACCGGGGGCTATGGGACGGCGTTGGGGGTCATCCGCACCGCCTACGCCCAGGGTAAGATCACGCAGGTCTACGCGGGCGAGACCCGGCCCTGGCTACAGGGCGCGCGTCTGACGGCCTGGGAGCTGCTACAGGAACATATTCCGGTGACGCTGATCGCCGATGCCGCGGCATCGGCGTTATTGCGTCTGGGAACGGTACAGTGGGTCATCGTAGGCGCCGACCGGATCGCCGCCAACGGTGATGTCGCCAACAAGATCGGCACCTACAGCCTGGCCGTTGCCGCCCGTCACCACGGCGTCAAGTTTATGGTGGTCGCCCCGGCCTCGACGATAGATATGAAGGTGTTCTCCGGTGCGGACATTCCGATCGAAGTGCGCGCCGCCGGGGAAGTTCTTACGCTTAACGGTCAGACCATTGCCCCCGCAGGCGCTGGTGCATGGAATCCGGCCTTCGACGTGACGCCCGCCGATCTGGTGGATGCGCTGGTGACCGAGCGTGGCGTGGTCCTCAGGCCTGATCGTGAAAAGATGATCGAATTGATGCGTACGCCCTAACCACCCCGCCGGTTTTTGTCTCATTTTCGGCGCATTCAGGTATGCGGATGTGGTAACATATTTCAATCAAAAATAGCCGCCGAACTTCCCTGAACGCATGTCTCGTCCGCACAGGATACATCCCGCCTGATGGTTGATTTTGCCAAAGAAGTCCTCCCGATCAATATCGAAGAGGAGATGAAACAGTCGTACCTTGATTACGCCATGAGCGTGATCGTGGGCAGGGCGCTGCCGGACGTGCGCGACGGCCTCAAACCGGTGCATCGCCGCGTGCTGTTCGCCATGCAGGAGCTGGGCACCGACTGGAACAAGCCGTATAAGAAATCCGCCCGCGTGGTGGGCGACGTGATCGGTAAATACCATCCGCACGGCGATACCGCGGTCTATGACACCATCGTGCGCATGGCACAGCCCTTTTCGCTGCGTTACATGCTGGTGGATGGGCAGGGCAACTTCGGCTCGGTGGACGGCGACTCGCCCGCCGCGATGCGTTACACCGAGGTGCGCATGTCGCGCATCGCGCACGAGATGTTGGCCGATCTCGACAAGGAGACCGTAGACTTTGTCCCCAACTACGATGAATCCGAGCGCGAGCCCGCGGTGCTGCCGGCCCGCATCCCCAATCTGCTTATCAACGGCTCCTCGGGTATTGCGGTCGGCATGGCCACCAACATCCCGCCGCACAATCTCATCGAGGTCGTGAACGCCTGTCTTGCCCTGATTGATAATCCCAACATGGACATCCCGGCCTTGATGAAGTACATCCCCGGCCCGGACTTTCCCACCGCCGCGATCATCAACGGCGCGCGCGGCATTTACGAGGCCTACCACACCGGTCGCGGCCGCATCTATGTGCGCGCCCGCACCGAGATCGAGATTGACGAACATCGTGGCGGCAAACAAAGCATCATCGTCACCGAGTTGCCTTACCAGGTCAACAAGGCGCGCCTCATGGAGAAGATCGCCGAACTGGTCAAGGAGAAAAGGGTCGAGGGTATCACCGAGCTGCGCGACGAGTCCGACAAGGACGGCATGCGTATGGTGATCGAACTGCGTCGCGGCGAGGTGGCGGAGGTGGTGATCAATAACCTCTATCAGCACACCGCGATGCAGAGCGTGTTCGGCATCAATCTGGTGGCCCTGGTGGAGGGCGAGCCGCGGCTGCTGAATCTCAAGCAGATCATCGAGCAGTTCGTCCGCCATCGCTCCGAGGTGGTCACGCGGCGCACTATATTCGAGCTGCGCAAGGCCCGTGAACGGGGACATATCCTGGAAGGCCTGGCGGTGGCGATCGCCAATATTGATGCGGTGATTACGCTGATTAAATCCTCGCCCGATCCGGCAGCGGCCAAGGTCGGGTTGACGCAAACGGTGTGGACGTCCGGCGCGGTGGTGGAGATGCTCTCCCGTGCCGGCGTGGCGGCCGCAAGGCCCATAGACCTGCCGCCCGGGGTGGGTTTGAGCGCCGAGGGTTACCGTCTCTCGGAGACTCAGGCTCAAGCCATCCTGGACCTGCGTCTGCATCGCCTCACAGGATTAGAGCAAGAAAAAATAATAAGTGAATTCAATGGAATAATTGATACTGTTAATAATTTACTTGATATTCTGGCCCGCACCGAACGGTTGATGCAGGTGATCCGTGACGAGTTGATTCAGATCCGCGAGCAGTACGGCGACGCGCGCCGTACCGAGATCATTTCCGATCAGTCGGATCTGCGTACCGAAGACCTGATCACTGTCGAGGACATGGTCGTAACCCTGTCGCACGCGGGCTACGCCAAGGCCCAGCCGTTGTCACTCTATAGCGCCCAGCGCCGTGGCGGCAAGGGCAAGCAGGTCACCAGCGTCAGGGACGAGGACTTCGTAGAGAAATTATTTGTCGCCAGCTCCCACGACACCATTTTGTGCTTTTCCAGCCGGGGCAAGGCCTACTGGCTCAAGGTCTACGGGTTGCCGCAGGCCGGGCGCGCGGCGCTGGGCAAGCCGATCGTCAATCTCTTGCCGCTGGAAGAGGGTGAACGCATCAATGCCATCCTGCCGGTGCATGAATTTTTGCCCAACCAGTACATCGTTATGGTCACTGCCAGCGGGACGGTGAAAAAGACCGCCCTGACCGAATTCGGGCGCCAACGCAGCAGCGGAATCATCGCCGTGGACCTTCGGGCGGACGATCAACTGGTCGGGGTAGCTATCACCGACGGCGCCAAGGACATCATGCTGTTTACCAGCGCCGGCAAGGTGATCCGTTTCCACGAGGACGAGGTGCGCGCCATGGGCCGCACCGCCTGCGGCGTGCGCGGTATCCGTCTCGCTCCGGGCCAGCGCGTCATCTCATTGATTATCGCCGCCCCCGGCATGGTGCTGACCGCAACGGAAAACGGTTATGGCAAGCGCACCCCTATTGAGGAGTATCCTCTGCAAGGCCGCGGTGGCCAGGGTGTGATTTCCATCCAAACCAGTGAGCGTAACGGCCAGGTGGTGAGCGCGGCGTTAGTGGGTGAGGAAGATGAGCTGATGCTGGTGACCAACGGCGGTACCTTGGTGCGCACGCGCGTCAAGGAAATCTCCAGCGTGGGGCGCAATACTCAGGGAGTGAAGCTGATTAGTCTCAGCGAAGGTGAGAAGCTGGTGGCGGCCGAACGGATTTTAGACACCGAGCAGGATCAGGCTTCAGGAGATGACAAGACGGACGCGACACAGCCGCCCACTGATAACCCTGATGTCACTATTAACTAAAAATGTATATATAAAACATATTATTAACATACATACTTAAAGGGTTTTATTATGTCTCGTGTGTATAATTTCAGTCCCGGGCCGGCCGTGTTGCCGCTCGAGGTGTTGCAACGCGCCAGTGCAGAACTGGCGGAGTGGAACGGTTCCGGGATGTCAGTGATGGAGATGAGCCATCGCGGCAAGGAATTCATGGCGATCGCCGCCCAGGCGGAGGCCGACCTGCGCGAACTCATGGCCATCCCCGCGAACTACAAGGTGCTGTTTCTGCAAGGCGGGGCCAGCCTCCAATTCGCCATGGCGCCGATGAACCTGTTGCGGGGGAAAGACAAGGCCGACTATATCAATACCGGCGAGTGGTCACAGAAGGCGATTGCCGAGGCGCAGCGTTTTTGCAAGGTCAACGTCGCGGCGAGCACCGAGGCCGATAAATTCACCCGTGTCCCGCTTCAGAAGGAATGGAAGCTCGACCCGCTGGCCGCCTATGTGCACTACACGCC
>DATMXC010000082.1:0-5970 GCA_035561915.1 Gammaproteobacteria bacterium | reverse complement strand
CGATAACCCAGTTGATTGCAGCGCGCGCAACCCACGGACTTGTATAACGTGGTTGGTGTGGCGGGCGCGACGCCGAGCGCTCCGCACTCCACCGCGTTGGCCTGATAGGGTTTTTTGCAGTGCGTGCACAGCAGACGCACTAGGCGTTGTGCGAGCACGCCGACCAGGCTCGACGAGAGCAGGAAGGGCTCCACACCCATGTCGCGCAGGCGTGTCACCGCGCCCACCGCGCTGTTGGTGTGCAGGGTGGACAGCACCAAGTGCCCGGTAAGGCTTGCCTGCACTGCGATCTGCGCAGTTTCGAGATCGCGGATCTCGCCCACCATCACCACGTCAGGGTCCTGGCGCAGGATGGCACGCAGGCCGCGCGCGAAGGTCATCTCCACCTTGGTGTTGACCTGGGTTTGACCGACGCCGTCCAGAAAATATTCAATCGGATCTTCCACCGTCATCAAATTGCGCTTGCTGTCATTGATGCGGGTGAGCGCGGCGTAGAGCGTGGTGGTCTTGCCTGAGCCGGTGGGCCCGGTCACCAGTACGATGCCGTGCGGCAGGTGGATGAGTTTATCGAGGGTAATCTGCACCGCGTCCGGCATGCCCAGGTGTTGTAAATCCAAACGACCCACCTGCTTGTCGAGCAGGCGCAATACCACGCGCTCGCCGTGCCCGGAGGGCAGGGTGGAGACGCGCACGTCTACCGGCCGGCCGGCGATGCGCAGGCTGATGCGTCCGTCTTGCGGCAGGCGTTTTTCGGCGATGTCGAGCTTCGCCATCACCTTGATGCGCGACACCAGCAGCGGTGCGAGCGCGCGTTTCGGCTCCAGCACCTCGCGCAACACGCCGTCCACGCGGAAGCGCACCACCAGGCGTTCTTCAAACGGTTCGATGTGAATGTCCGAGGCATTTTCCTTGATGGCCTCGGTGAGCAGCGCGTTGATGAGCCGGATGATGGGCGCATCGTCTTCGCTCTCCAGCAAATCTTCCGGCTCGGCGAGTTGCTGGGCGACGCGGAACAGGTCCATGTCTTCGCCGATCTCGCCCATCATCGCCATGGCTTCGCTGCTGTCGTTCTCGTAACCGCGCTGCAGCAAAACCTCGAAGGCCTCGGCCGTCACTTTTTGTAAAGTGATGGGCTGACCCAGCAGGCGGCGCAACTCGGCGAGGGTGAACGCCGTCACGCCGGGACGGCAGGCGATGACGATGCGGCCGTTGTCCACAGCCGTCGCCAGCACGCCGTGCCGCTTGGCATACACGAACGGCAGGCGCGGTGTCCGCAGCGCGGCTTCTGGGGCCGCTACCGGCACAGCGGCCGCGTTCTGCGCGGGCGGGTCAACGGAGGACGTGATGGGAGTGAGCAGTCTCATGGCAGTGCGGGGGGTGTGCCGACCCCATCCGGGTCCTTCCATTCGTCCGGCGCATCAGGGCTGGGTCTCGGAGTCAATGAGTTCTCTTCGATCGGCGGCAATTCGGAGGGTCTTTCACCCGGCATGAGCGAGATGCCGTCTGCCGTGCTCTCCAATTGCTTGGCACGGATGTAATTATACTTCTCGTTGGTCAAGCGGTCACCGGTGGCGGCATCGCGGATAATGGAGGGGTGTATAAACACCATCAGGTTGGTCTTGCGCAAGGTGCTGTTGGTGGTACGGAACAGCGCGCCAACCAGCGGCAGATCGCCCAGGCCGGGGATCTTCTGCACGCTCTCCAGTTGATCGTCGCGGATCAGGCCGCCCAGCACCAGAATTTTACCATCGTCAACCGTCACACTGGTCTTGATGGAACGCTTGTTGGTAATTAAATCGCTCGCCCCGGTTACCGAGGCCGCTAGACTGGAAACCTCCTGGCTGAGATCCAGTTTGATCGCATCGCCTTCGTTGATCTGCGGCTTCACCTTCAGCGTGAGACCGACATCCTTGCGCTCGATAGTCTGAAAGGGGTTGGTCGCGCCGCTGGTCGCGCCGGTATTGGTGAACTGGCCGGTGATGAAGGGCACGTTTTGCGCGACCACGATCTCGGCCTCTTCGTTGTCCATGGTTACCAGTGTCGGGGTGGACAACACGTTGGTATCGGCATCGGAGGCCAGCGCCTGCAGCAGCAGGGCGAAATTGGTGGCGCCAGTCACTTTGGCCGTCCCCAGGGTTATGCCTGTACCGATCGAGGGAACCTGATTACCGACTATACTGGTGATGATGCCGACCAGGCTGTTGCCGGAACCGGGCAGGTTGCTGATACCCACCGGGCCGGAGCCGTCGCCCGTGCCGTCGTAGGCCCATTGGATACCCAGATTGGCGGACTTGTCCGTGGAGATCTCGGCGATCACCGCCTCGACCAGCACCTGGGCGCGGCGCACATCGAGTTGCCTTATCACCGATTCCAGGGCGCGGAATATCCCCGCCGGCGCGGTGATGACTAGGGCGTTGGTGCTCTCATCGGCCTGAATGCTGATTGTCACATTGGCGCTGCTACCGCCGCCACCGATGACGGGCTCAGGGATGAGGGGGGTAGGCAGGGGCGGCTGGCCCGGAGCAGGTGCGTTCTGCTGGGGGCCGAAGTCCACCGTCGCCGCGGGGGCAGCAGCGCCCGTCCCGGCAAGCGCCGCGCCCGCAGCCCGCGGGCCGGTGCTAACCATGGGTTTACTCTTGGCCACTCCAGTCAGCACCGGCACCAGATCAGAGGCCTTGGCGTAACGCAGATAGACCACATGGATATTGCCGCCGCCATCCTCGGTCGGCGTGTCGAGGTGCGAAATCGTGGCGCGCAGGCGCAGCCGGTCTTTGCCCTCGCCGTTAATCAAAATACTGTTGGTACGCTCGTCGGAGAGGATGATGGTCTGTTTGACGGTGGGATCGTTGCGTTTGCTCTGCTGTTCCAGTGTGGTCAGGATACGCGCCATCTCGACCGCCGAGGCGTGTTGCAACGGGATGACCTCCAGCTCATCGCTGCTGGGCAGATCAATACGGCGAATGATTTTGACCAGTCGTTCGATGTTGGCGGCGCGATCGGATATTACCAGCATATTGGCCTGCGGAAACGCCGCCATGTGCGCCTGCGGGCTCGCAAGCGGCCGGATAATCGGCACCAGCTGGGCGGACGACACATTATTGAGCTCGACCACCCGGGTCACGAGTTCATCGCCTTCGCCGGGTTCGGCGTCGGTGGTGGTAGGGATGGTGCCGAACTTGGCATTAGCGTCTGGCACTATTTTAATGACCTTACCGCTCGGCACGGCGGCGAAACCGTGCACCTCCAGCACCGATTCGAACAGAGCGTAGATGTCCTCCTTCTCCATCGGCCTGGAGGAGACGATACTGATCTTGCCGTTGATACGCGGGTCCACGATAAAATTTTTACCGGTGATCTCGGAAACCGTACCAATCACCGCGCGGATATCGGCATCCTTAAAATTCAGCGTCACCGGCTCGGCCAGCGCCCAGTGACTCGCGCCCAGCAACAGGCCGGCCAACACCAAGCGTAGGATCATGATTCGTTTTTTATCGCACATGAGTGTGTCCAGTTATTGGTTAAGGTTAAAGGACAGCGTCCTGGGCTGGCCGTTACGAAGAATACTGATGTTCACCTGACTGGCTGAGCCCAGCTTCCCTACCGCCTCCAGTCCCTTGGCCGGATTATCCAGCACGACCCCATTGACCGTCGTGATTATATCCCCAGGTTCCAGGCCAAAGCGCGGCAAAAGGGTGGCGTCGTTGCCAGCGTTGATACGATAACCCAGTTGCCGGTTTCCCTCAGTCACCGGCTCAGCCTTTGCCACGCGCGCCAGCACCCGAGGATTGGTCTGCAATGCATCACGATAATTGCGCAGTATCGAAAGGGTCGCCGCATCCTGTTCCGGGCTAGGCGCTTTAGCCCCGGCGGCAGGCGCCGCAGGGACAGGAACAGGGGCTTGCTGCTGTGGCTCGGGAATAGGCGCGGGCAGAGGAGGCGGCGGCACAGCATCGACCGGCACCGCCACCGGGATACTCGCATCCGTACCCTCCCTGGGCAGGCGCAACACTTCATCCTGATTATTGCGCACCAGGATGATCCGGTCCGTGTAGATTTCCTTTAGCTTCGCCCCGCCGGGCAGGTCGGCGTTGATGGCATAGTAATCTTCCTTACCGCCTTGATCCGCGATGATCGCCCGTGCGCTGGCCGGATTGTCGGCGGCAATCACCCCGCGCAGGGTAAGATTCAGCGGCGTTACGGGTACCTCCGTCGGAGCGACCGACGCCTTGGGCGGCTCAAACTTGCCGAACAGGTGCAGGGCGCTGATCTCCGGTAAGGCTTGAGCAGGCGAGACCGCAGGGCCGGGTCCGCCAAGCGGTGTGACGGGAACCTGGTAGGCGTAACGTGGCCCCGACCAGAGCGCCCAGGTCAACTGCGCGAGGCTGTGCCCCACCCCCAGCGCCAGCAGCAGACCCGCGATGACCGGTAAATAGTCAAGATAGGGGCCCTGCCACTGCGATGGTATCAAGGCGTTTTTCCAGTTCAATTTCAATCTAACGCGAGCCTAAAGGTCTGATTAAGATAATAATTGTTGTGGGGAGACAGCAAATTATAGCATAGTGTCTCAAGCTGGACTTGTAGGTGATGACAACAGGGCACCTCTAACAATGCGTCTTTTGTCTTTATGCGGCGTTGGAATTCTACTCGAAATGCGGGGCCGCGCAGCGGCAGACTGCATGTACACTCCGCTTTCTCGCAGAATTCCGCCTTGCCTAAAGACAAAATCCACTATTTTTAGAGGCGCCCCACATCCGTTTACTGCGTACTCGCAACCGAGCCGCAAAGATAGCCCATCCCCCGCCCGGAATCCAGCTTGCTAGCCAGAGCCCCGTCTATGAGGCAACACCCCCATTCCAAAGTTCCTCCACCCCCGCGTTATCCTTGGGTGGATGCCGTGCGTGGAACCGCCATCGCACTCATGATTGCCTACCACTTGTGCTTTGATCTCGTTTACTTCGGCGTGCTGTCCATTGATTTTAATCACAGCCTGTTCTGGCAGGGCCTGCGCAGCCTGATCGTGAGCCTGTTCCTGGGAGTGATGGGGATGAGTCTCATGCTCGCCGCGCGGCACGGCCTGCGCTGGCGTCCCTACCTACGGCGGCTTGCGCTGCTGCTGGCCTCCGCCGGGCTGGTGAGCCTCGGCAGCTATCTGTTATTCCCGGCCAGCATGATTTTTTTCGGCGTGTTGCATTTCATCGTGGTGGCCAGCGTACTCGCTCTGCCGTTGGTGCGTTTTTACTGGATCAATCTCGTTGCCGGCGCAAGCCTGATTGCCTTCGGCCTCATTTATCAACACGACTATTTCAACCAACCCTGGCTGCAATGGGTTGGGCTGATGACCTACAAACCCGTCACCGAGGATTATGTGCCGCTGCTGCCGTGGTTTGGGGTGGTGCTGATCGGCGTATTTTTAGGCAAGGCGATTTACGGCCGGGGGCCTATTCCTGCCTTTGCACACTGGCGACCTGCTCGCCCGCCGGGCGAAATTCTGAACTGGGCAGGGCGGCACAGCCTGATGATTTATCTTCTCCATCAGCCGGTATTACTGGGGGGGCTCTATCTGGTATTCAGGGCGTAGCCTCAAGCACCGCCGGATAAAATGAGGAATCGCTCAGGCTTGCGCATTTACGCAATTTTCGTATAGTTTGCAAAATCAACCGAGTCCGACCATTGATTTAAGCTTCGGACGGCGAAGTCAGGTGAGTGGGAAACTCAAGGGCGGCACAAGGTTCCGCTATAGGCTGCCCATTGACCTATACTGTTGCCGACCACAACTACGCTGCCTGTTGTACCGGCCAGCTCATTAGAACCGCCCGTGACCAGCAGTTGCTCTGTGGTTGCAACGGGCGAGGCGATGATCACATCGGCGGTGCGCAGATTGCCTTTATTGGTGGACAGCATGGTGCGCGCAGTGAGTAGTTGGCGTGAGCCACCCGTAGGCAAGCCTACCACCCCGGACTCCAACAGAAC
>DATMXC010000081.1:0-2030 GCA_035561915.1 Gammaproteobacteria bacterium | reverse complement strand
GTTCATGAGGATGGAGCCCAAGGCTGGATGCTGCGGGGGGATTTCGGGAAACAGGCGGCGGAACAACGGCATCATGAGGCGGGTCAAGAGCCGTAAAAATCCGCCCTTTTCTCCGATGCGCATGACGCCAAGCCACAAGGTCATCACCCCGGTGAGCCCTAACGCGATTTCAAAGGCCGTCTTGGAGGTATCAAATACCGCCTTCATCATCCCGACGAAGATCTCGGCCTGGCCGAGAAACACCATCTTGAAAATCCCGAAGCCGAAGGCGATGAGAAAGAAACCAACCCAAATGGCATTAAGCAAAGGTATATTCCCCCCACACTGGTGAAACAGTAAACTACCGGCATGTCCAGCAGAACACAACCACCACCCTATGTGCTGGATCGAGCTACCCTGCAACGCGAGGTGCGGATTGACACCTTTCGCGCCAGCGGTCCCGGCGGTCAGCACGTGCAAAAAACCAGTTCCGCGGTGCGGCTTACCCATCTTCCTTCCGGCGTAGTCGTGATCGCTCAGGACTCTCCGTCACAGCTACGCAATCGTACCCTGGCCTTTGAGCGGCTCATCAAAAAGCTGCGAGAACTCAACACCGTGCCGAAAAAACGCCGGCCCACCAAGCCGACTCTGGCCTCAAAAAATCGCCGGGTGGCAAGTAAAAAGGTACGTTCCAAGACAAAGGGTATGCGCAGCAAGGTAGAAGAACTGGATTGATCGGGGGTGTAGCAATAATTAGGCCTATTGCTCCCATAACGGGAACATGGTAAATTAATCTATGCGGATTATCGCCTTATCGAGGTTGCGCGAGTTTTGGGAAAAGCACCCGCAGGCGGAAATCCCCTTGCATAGCTGGTATGCCGATGCGAGTCGTGCTCATTGGAAAAGCCCGGCCGATATTAAGGCCGCCTATCGCAACGCAAGTTTCCTGGCCGATAACCGGGTGGTATTCAACATTAAGGGTAACGACTACCGGCTGGTGGTGGCCGTGCATTACAACCGCGGCTTGATGTTTATCCGCTTTGTCGGCACACACCAGCACTATGCAAGGATAGATGCGAGCACGATTTAACGAGGTGCAAAATGGAACTGAAACCGATTAAGAGCAAACGTGATTATAAAGCCGCTCTCGAAGAAGCCGAAGCGCTGTGGGCGGCGAAGGCGGGCACTCCACAAGCCGACCGGCTGGAAGTACTGACGCTGCTGATTGCCGATTACGAAGCCAAACACTATCCGATCTCAGACCCTGATCCGATTGACTTCCTGCACTACGTGATAGAAACGCGGGGACTGACCCGCAAAGACTTGGAGCCCTACATCGGTAGCCGTGGACGGGTCGCGGAAATACTGAATCGCACACGGCCGCTCACCCTGGAGATGGTGCGCCGCCTGTCGGAAGGGTTGAACATTCCAGCCGACGTGCTGATACAAAAGTATCCGCTGCGCCGCATAGCCGCTTAATCCTTTTGCCAAGCCTAGCCCGACGGGGCGAACGCCGGGAACCCTTGCCGGTTGGCTCGGCATCTTTTCTCAAGGAGAAGTGCTCAAGGGATTTCCTGCTAAGGACATCAAGATTCCAGCAAGGATAAACATTGTAAGTGATTGATTTTATGGTGCCGGTGAGGGGAATCGAACCTCTGACCTACTGATTACGAATCAGTTGCTCTACCAACTGAGCTACACCGGCGCTAGCTTCGGGCATTCTAACGTGAAACAACGCGGGACGTCAGGTTGTGCAGGTTAAAAGTAAGGAATGTTGAGACTTGGAGGGGCTAAGCGTTATTTCGCACGCGGATGATGACCTCTATGCCCGCCGCGGCCGTTCCCTCAGGCAGGGTCGACAGGTTTGCGACGGTGACTTGCTCGGAGGGGATGTCCTGCAACAGGCCCGTATCTATATTATAAAAGTGATGATGGGCGCTGAGGTTCGAGTCATAAACAATCTTGGAGGGGTCCACGATGACTTCGCGCAGCAGACCGTGCTCCACAAACAGCGCCAGGGTGTTATAGACCGTCGCCTTGGAGACCCGCTT
>DATMXC010000080.1:0-2182 GCA_035561915.1 Gammaproteobacteria bacterium | reverse complement strand
TCCTTATCTAATCCTTTAAAGCGTTTGCCACAGAGGGCACAGAGGACACGGAGAAGAAAACCGCCAAAAATAGCGTCATGCCGGCGAAAGCCGGCATCCAGAATTCAAACTGCCCCTGGATTCCGGCGTACGAGACTGTGTAAAAACCTACGAATTGATGTCATCGTAATAGTGCGTGGTACGTTGAATTGATTTAGGGAACAACGTGGGGAGGAGTATGAGACACCAGCATAAGCGAGGACTGGCACGCACGCAAACGGCGTTGCTGCCGCCGGCGGTGGAAGACTACGTGGAAGAGCACGCGTTGGTGCGGGTGATCGACCTGTATGTGAACGGGTTGAATATGGTGGCGTTGAAGTTCAAGCATAGCGTGGTGCTTGATGAGGGCCGTCCGCCCTATGCACCGGATGATCTGTTGAAGCTCTACCTGTATGGCTACTGGAACCGTATCCGCACTTCGCGCAAACTGGAAGCGGAGTGCAAGCGCAATCTGGAAGTTATGTGGTTGCTGGGCACGCTGGTCTTCGACCATAAGACGATAGCCGATTTCCGGCGCGACAACGCCAAGCCGTTCAAGACAGTGTGCGCGCAATTTGTGCAGTTCTTGCGTGAGGCGCAACTGGTGGGAGGTGAGGCGCCGGTGGTGGCAGTGGATGGATCGAAGTTCAAGGCGAGCGCATCCAAGGCCAGCATGGTGAATGCCGAGCAGGCGGCAAAGCAGCGCGAGAAGATCGAGGCGCGGGTGGCGGAGTATTTGAAGCAATTGGACGAGGCGGACCGGCAAAGCGAAGGCGAACCGGCGCCGGCACGCATTGAGGCGGCGCTCAAGCGGTTGCGCGAGCGCGACGAGAAACTCAAGCAGGCGCAGGCCCAGTTGGCAGCGCGGGCCGAGACCGCGGGCAAGGATGAGACCCCGCGGGTAGGGTTGAGCGATCCGGACTGCGTGATGCTCACGGGCAAGGGTACGACGGTAGCGGGCTACAACGTGCAGCAGGCGGTAGACACCCGACACAAGCTCATCGTTGCTCACGAGGTGGGCACGCAGCGCAATGACCATCGCTGTCTTGAACCGATGGCCAGTGCAGCCCAGCAAGCATTGAAGGCCGAGTCGCTGACCGCGATCGCCGATACCGGGTATATGAACGGGGAGCAAGCACAAGCGTGCGAAGATCGGAAGATCACGCCCGTGGTGCCGATGCCGAATGTGGTCAACACGCGGGCCGACAATCTCTACCCCAAGACGCAGTTCGTCTATGACAAGCTCACCGATACCTACCGCTGTCCGGCAGGGCAGCTGCTGTCGCGCTACAAGCGGGATCAAAAAGCCAAGACGGATTACTACTGGACGCACGCCTGTATGGGCTGCGCGATGAAGCTCAAATGTACCACGAGCAAGCGCCGCAGCATCGCACGCTCTTGGTATGCGGATGCCGCTGAACGGGCGCACCTGCGGGCGCAGGATCGACGCTTCATGCGGCTGCGCAGCGCCACCGTGGAGCACCCGTTTGGCAATCTCAAGGCGATGATGCCGGGCGGCTTGCTGCTCAGAACGCTGCCCAAGGTCCAGGGCGAGATGGCGCTTACCGTGCTCACCTACAATCTGAAACGAACCCTGAACATCCTCGGATTCGAGCAACTGATGCAGAAACTGCAAATAATGGTAGCCCCACGCTGGGCATAATCGGCCCACGAGGCCGCTATTTCCCAATGGCCATACCGTTTGCTCAACCCGCAACGGTTCAGGCATCATTGAACCGCTTGCGCGCGCGAGTTTTCACGCAGGCTCGTACGCCGGAATCCAGTGCGTTCAATCGCCGGGACACCGGCTTGCGCCGGTGTGACGAACTTACAACGTTTCTAACGTGATGCAATAGGAGACAGTCATGCGCTCATCCATCGTCCTGGTGCTGACGTTTATTTTGTCGGGTTGCGCCTATATGCCCAGTGAAGTTTCGCAAATGCAAATGACGGCCCGCGATCGTGGCGCGGTTTATTACGGCACTATCAGGCGTGAACTCCCGGCCGTCGTGATCATCACCGTGGAAATCGACCGGCGCATCTATAGAGGGAATTTCGAAGTGACGTTCCCCAACGCCACGTTCGGGCTTTACCAGGCTTACGGGCCGCGTGATGCCGCACCAAAAACGGCGCAGGCGTTAAGCGGGACCAACTACACCAGGGC
>DATMXC010000079.1:0-8197 GCA_035561915.1 Gammaproteobacteria bacterium | reverse complement strand
CTGGCATGACCGGTTACTACTTCTACTTGTCCAGTCGTACCCTGCTGGTCAGTGCGGCGGAGCGCGATCTGCTGACGGCCGCACAGGTTGTGGGGCGCAATATGTCTCTCATTCTCGACGGGATAGCCGAGGATACACGATTGCTGGCAGCCATCCCGGCTAGTCAGAATGCCTTTGACTCGCCAGACGGTCCGGCTGCCGAACTCGACAAAAAGGCGCTGGCCGACATCTTCTCAGCCATGTTATCGGTGCACCCGGAATATTTTCAGGTTCGTCTGATCGGCGCGGACCAGCACGGCCTGGAACGGGTTCGTGTCGCTCGCAACGGTAATGAAGTGATGCGGGTAATGGCAGGCGATCTACAGGAAAAAGGGCACTACCCGTATGTTTTTGACACGTTGCGGCTGGGGCAGGGCGACATCTATCTGTCGGATATCACCATCAACCATGAGGAGGGCGCCCATTCCGGCCGGGATAAACCCACCTTGACGGCCTCCACGCCTGTGATTGCAGGGAATGGCAAAGTGCTGGGTCTGATCGTGATTAACATTGATTTGGATGGGCTTTCCCGTCTTTTAAAAACCAACCTACCGAGCACTTATCAACTGTATCTTGCCAATCAATGGGGTGATTTTCTGATACACCCGGATGCTGTCCAAACCTTCGGCTTCGACCAGGGCCGGCGTGTTTTCGTTCAGGATACCTTCAAGCCGGTCGCGGCTCTGGTGCAGGGCGAAAGCCTGAATGTCGTCATGAACGTCAAGAAGGAAGGGCTGCGAAATCAGGATGGATACATCGCAGCATTTACCCGGCTACCTTTCGGCGACATCATCACGAAGCGTTTCGTGATTCTCGGCCTGTCCCAGCCGTTGGATAGTATTGCCCACGAGACCGCCAGGCTAGGCTGGAATACCGTTCAGATCGTGCTCGCTTTCAGTGGCTTTGCGCTCGTTCTTTCCATGCTGATTTCCCGTATCGTTACCGGGCCGTTAAATACCATAGTCGGCGCAATCAAGCTTTTTTCGAAAGAGCATGTTATCAGAGCGCTGCCGCTTACGCGCAATGACGAACTCGGTCTACTCTCGCGTAGCTTCAACGATATGCAAATGGAGATCATGGCGCATCTGTCCGAGCTGAACGAGAGCCGGAAAGCCCTCGATAATCTAGCCCGGCACGACGCACTGACCGGTCTGCCCAATCGTCGTATGTTCTTTGACCGGCTGGAACAGGCCATCGCCAACTCACGACGCAGTGGCAAGCAGTTTGCCGTACTGTATGTTGATCTTGACCGGTTCAAGGAGATTAATGACAGTCTGGGTCACGGGATAGGCGACGCTGTCCTGGTGGCCGTCGCGAACCTGATTAAATCAGCCCTACGTGAGGTGGATACCGTGGCGCGCCTGGGTGGCGACGAGTTCGTCGTTCTGTTCGACACGATAGACGACACGCAGCACGTCACGACAATCGTGCAGAAGTTACATGACCGCTTCCAGGGCGCTATACTGATCGAGGGGCACGAACTCCATATCCGCGCCAGCATGGGAGTCAGCTTGTTTCCGAATGACGGCCAGGACGCCGACGAACTGATACACAATGCCGACCAGGCCATGTACTACTCAAAGAACGAAGGCAGGAATACCTTCAGGTTCCATGCCTAGTAACGCACGGGGATAGCCGGATGTGTTGGCCCACCTCGTGTTCATGAATTCTGCGCACTTGTAAGACCCGTCCCCCCACACTAACATCGTGGTTAAATGACCGCACTCCCCACTACGCTTTATCGCGCCGCTCAGGTGCGCGAACTCGATCGCATCGCCATTGAGGAGTTTGGCATTCCCGGCAGCACGCTTATGGAGCATGCAGGTGAGGCCGCCTTTCATGCATTGCGGCAGCACTGGCCAGAAGTGCGCCGCATCGTGGCGGTCTGTGGTCTCGGCAACAACGGGGGGGATGGCTATGTGGTCGCCCGCCTGGCCGCCGAGGCCGGTCTAGAGGTGACTGTCTTACAAGTCGGCGACGCGCAACACCTGCGGGGCGATGCCTTGCAGGCGCGAGGCCGGCTCGACGCAACGGCGACGCTCGCGCTGCCCTTCGAGCCGCGCGCCTTGGGCGATGCCGATCTGATCGTTGACGCGCTGCTCGGCACCGGTCTTAAGGGCGAACCGCGCGGCGCATGGCGCGAAGCGATAGAAGTCATCAACTCGGCGGACAAGCCGGTGCTCGCCGTGGATATCCCCTCCGGCCTGGACGCGGATACCGGTTGCATGCAGGGCGCGGCGGTGCGGGCGGCGCTCACCGTCACCTTTATTGGTCTCAAGCAAGGCATGGTTACCGCAGACGGCCCCGATCATTGTGGTGTGATTCAATTTAACGATCTCGGTGTGCCGAGCGAGGTCTTCAATCGTGTGACTGCTGCAGCCACCCGCATCGAGTTACAAAATCTGCCTCGCCTGTCGGCGCGGCAACGTAACTCGCATAAGGGCGATTACGGCCGGCTGCTGGTGATCGGTGGCGAGCACGGCATGGCCGGGGCGCTGCGCCTGTGTGGTGAAGCGGCGTTGCGGGTGGGTGCGGGTTTGGTATATCTCGCTACCCGCGCCGATCATGCGGCGGTCATCAGCGCACAGCGACCTGAATTGTTGTGTTATGGCGTTGAACGGCCGGAGCAGCTCACGCCTCTATTAGAACGCACCGATGTGATCGCCATCGGACCTGGGCTAGGTCAGTCGGAATGGGCTTCACAACTGTTGGCGCGTGTGCTCGATACAGGACTTCCGTTGGTGGTGGACGCCGACGCCTTGAATTTATTGGCATTGGAACCGCTGAGGCGCGACAACTGGGTACTCACACCCCATCCGGGCGAGGCGGCGCGGCTGTTAAAAACCAACCCGGCGGAAATTCAAAGTGACCGCTACAGCGCAGCGGCTGAATTACAAAAACGCTACGGCGGAGTGGTGGTGCTCAAGGGCGCCGGCACGCTGGTCGTCACAGAGCAGGGTGTGGAAGTATGCAGCGCCGGAAACCCCGGCATGGCAAGCGCCGGCATGGGCGATGTATTGACGGGGGTTATAGCGGGACTCATCGCCCAAGGGTTGAGTCTTGAAGATGCCGCCCGGCGCGGCGTCTGCCTACACGCCGCGGCGGGCGACAAGGCGGCGGAGCAGGGCGAGAGCGGTTTAATCGCAACGGATCTGCTGCCTTGGGTGCGATCCTTGCTCAATCTCGACTGATGGAGCTCACCATCGCCAGCGAAGCAGAGATGGAGGAGCTTGGCGCGCGTCTCGCTGAGCAGTACCCGAGTGGCATTATCCATCTGCAAGGTGAACTCGGCGCGGGAAAGACCACGCTGGTACGCGGCTGGCTGCGGGCCTTGGGGCACCAAGGCAAGGTCAAAAGCCCTACCTACACCTTGATCGAGCCTTATGATCTTTCCGGGCGGCGTATTTATCACTTCGATTTGTACCGCCTCACCGATCCCCATGAATTGGAGAATATCGGTGCACGCGATTATTTTCATCCCGACGCCTTGTGTTTGGTGGAATGGCCGGAGCGGGGCGGCTCCCTACTGCCATCTCCTGACCTGCGGATAACCATCGAGCATCAAGGGGAGCAACGCCGGGTCCGGCTTGAGGGGTCTATTGCCATTATTAATCATTAAGTTACCTAAATCGTATCAACTTCAGTTGAGATTATTCAGCTATTTTAATGATAGATAACAAAATTTCTTGCAAACCATAAAACAATGAATGCACAATAAGGCAGCCTTACATCAGGAGGTTGCCTTGCTGAGATACCTCTGCACGTTGATTCTGCTGGCCTGGTCGGGTCTGTGCCTCGCCGCGCCTGTCCTGAGTCCTGTCGAAGGGCCTGTTGAGATCAAGAAGGTGCGTGTCTGGCCGGCGCCCGACAACACCCGTTTGGTGTTTGATGTCAGCGCCCCCGTCCAGCACCAGCTTAATACCTTCCCCGATCGCATCGAGGTGGACGTGCGCAACGCCGCGTTGCTGAGTTTATTGCCCGCCGTTGACGCCAAGAAAAGTTTCTTCACCGACATCCGCAGTATGACGGTGGACGATACGGTGCGTATCGTCATCGCCCTCAAAAATCATGTCCGGGCCAAGAGCTTTGTGCTGGGCCCCAATCAGCAATACGGGCATCGTCTGGTGATTGATTTCTTCCCCGACGAAAACCAAGAGGCTGTGAATGAGACCGTGGCGGAAGTGAGCAAGCCGACGGCTGTGCTTCCCCCGCCCTCCGCACTGGCCGACCAGCGTGCCGCTACGACGTACAGGGATGTACTAGTGTCGCGGGAGACAGGGCGCCGGGAGCGACCTTCGAAGCAGTCTCCGGCGCGCGATTTGGTGATCGCCATAGACGCTGGGCACGGCGGTGATGACCCCGGTGCGACGGGCCCCGGCGGGACGATGGAGAAAGACATTGTGCTGTCCATCGCGCGCCGCCTGGAGACTCTGATCCGCAAGGAGCCGGGTATGCGGGCGGTGATGATCCGTGGCGGCGACTACTATGTCAGCCTGCGCAAGCGCATCAACAAGGCGCGTGAGCACAAGGCGGATCTGTTCATCTCTATCCATGCCGATGCCGCCGAGGATTCCGATGCACATGGTTCGTCGGTGTACACACTGTCCGAACGCGGTGCGACGAATGAGGCGGCGCGCTGGCTCGCCGAGCGCGAGAATGCGGCGGATCTGGTCGGCGGGGTGAGTCTCGATGACAAGGACGATCTGCTCGCCTCGGTGCTGCTGGATCTCTCGCAGACCGCGACCAGCGAGGCCAGTATGAAGGTTGCTCAGCACATTCTGGACGGCTTGCGCCAGGTCGGGCGGGTGCATCGAGGCGGCGTGGAGCAGGCCGGATTCGTGGTGCTGAAGTCGCCCGATATCCCTTCTATCCTGGTCGAGACGGCCTACATCTCTAATCCCAACGAGGAGAAAAAGCTACGCAATGGCCGTTATCAACAGGCTTTGGCCGAAGCCATCCTGAATGGCGTGCGTGGCTATGCTATTAAGCATTCGGCGCCGGGAACGCGCGTTGCCCAGGTCGCTCACGGCGTCCTGCCTCTGACGTACAGGGAAGAACTAATGTCGCGGAAGGCAGGACGCCGTGAGCGACCCGCGACACGAGTGCATCCCTACACGTCGGAAGTGGCGCCTGCCCGCGAGCACGTCGTGCGGAACGGCGAGACCTGGTCCAGCATTGCCAAGCAGTACCAAGTGAGCGCGATCCAGTTGCGTAACGCGAATTCCGACCTGCCGAGCCGGCCTTTACCTGCTGGTAAGGTGCTACGTGTTCCCCCCTTCGTTACGGCTAATCTCTAGTAGGTTGTTGAAAATCCCTTCCATGGGCCGCACGCAGGTTGTTTTTCAACAGCCTGCTAAGTCATCTAATCTAAAGTAATCAGCAAGATCGCCGGACTAGCGCGCGGCGCGTTTTTCTTTTAGTCTCATCCTTTAGTCCGATCACTTAGAATCAATCATGCGTATACAACTACTCCCGCCACAGTTGGTAAATCAAATCGCTGCGGGCGAGGTGGTGGAGCGGCCTGCCGCGGTAGTCAAGGAATTGCTGGAAAACAGCCTGGATGCGGGCGCGCGAGCTATCGAGATAGATATTGAGCAGGGCGGGGTGCGCCGGGTGCGGGTGCGCGACGACGGTGTGGGTATCCACAAGGACGATCTGCCGCTGGCGTTGCGCCGTCACGCCACCAGCAAGATCCGCAGTCTGGATGACCTAGAGCAGGTGCTGAGCCTGGGCTTTCGCGGCGAGGCCTTGCCCAGCATCGGGTCGGTATCACGTCTTGAACTCAGTTCACGTACCGAGGCCGACAGCCACGGCTGGCGGGTGACGGGCGAGGGGGATGCGTTGAGCACGCCCGAACCTACTGCTCACCCCGTCGGGACGACGGTCGAGGTCCACGATTTGTTTTTCAACGTGCCCGCGCGCCGCAATTTCTTGCGCACCGAGCAGACCGAGTTCGGCCATATCGAAGATCTGGTCAAGCGCATCGCGTTGAGCCGTTTTGAGGTGGGCTTCACCCTCCGCCATAACCAGCGCGTGGTGCACAGCTTGCGGCCGCTGCAACAGCCCGGCGAGCACGGACAGCGCGTCGCGGCGCTGTATGGTGCGGCCTTTATGGAGCAGGCCTTGCCGGTGGAGGCGACGGCGGTGGGGCTGCGGTTGTGGGGTTGGGTCGGGCTACCGACCTTCTCCCGCAGCCAAGCCGATCTGCAATTGTTCTACGTCAACGGCCGCATGGTGCGCGACAAACTGGTCAGCCACGCAGTCCGCCAGGCCTATCAGGACGTGCTGTATCACGGCCGTCACCCGGCCTATGTCCTGTATCTCGAATTGCCACCCGCCCAGGTGGATGTCAACGTGCATCCCACCAAGCACGAGGTGCGTTTTCGTCAGGGGCGGCTGGTGCACGACTTCCTGTTCCGCTCCCTGCACCATGCGTTGGCGCAGGTAAATCCCGCGCAACGTATGACTGCTGACAGTGCGGCCACGCCAGAGCGGCTATTCGCTGTGGGAGGGGCATCATGGCCTGTGCAGCAACCCATGCCTATGAAGGTGCGTGAACAGGTGACGGCCTACCATGCTTTGCATGGTGCTCCTTCGAGTGATGAGGGGGTGTCACGCGTCCCTCCCACCCAACATACCGTGCCGCCGCTCGGCTATGCCCTGGCCCAGCTACAAGGGATTTATATCCTGGCGGAAAATGCCGAGGGCCTGGTGCTGGTGGATATGCACGCCGCGCACGAGCGTATCACCTATGAGCGCATGAAAACGGCGCTGGAGGGGGAGGGGATCACTTCTCAACCGCTATTACTGCCTATCACTGTGAGCGTTAGCGGGCGCGAGGCGGATATTGCCGAGGAAAATGCGGGTTTGTTCAAGGAACTGGGCTTCGAAATCGGGCGGGCCGGCCCGGAGACCCTGGTTGTGCGGCGGGCGCCCACGCTGTTGCATGATGCGGATGTGACGAGTCTGCTGCGCGATGTGCTCTCCGACCTCATCACCCACGGCACGAGTACCCGCATCCGCGAGCATATCAACGGCCTCCTAGGCACGCTGGCCTGCCACACCTCGGTGCGCGCCCACCGCCGCCTTGGCCTCGATGAAATGAACGCCTTGTTGCGTGACATGGAGGCGACGCCGCGCAGCGGGCAGTGCAATCACGGCCGGCCGACATGGGTACAACTGAGTTTGGATGAGCTGGATAAATTGTTTATGAGGGGACGGTAGGGCCGAATTCATTCGGCCATCCGGTGTGCGAATGAATTCGCACCTACATGTTATGCCCCCCGCCATTTTCTTGATGGGCCCGACCGCGAGCGGCAAGACCGACCTCGCGGTCGCGCTGGCCGAGCACTTGCCTTGTGACATCATCAGCGTGGACTCGGCGATGGTGTATCGCGGCATGGACATCGGCACCGCCAAGCCCGGCGCTGAGTTGCTGAGCAGGGCGCCACACCGTCTTATAGACATCCGCGACCCCGCCGATCCCTACTCCGCGGCGCTGTTTCGTGAGGATGCGCTCGCCGAGATGGAGGCGATTACCCGCAAGGGCCGCATCCCGTTGCTGGTCGGTGGGACGATGCTGTATTTTCGGGCCTTGCAGCGCGGACTGTCCGCACTGCCCTCCGCCGATGCCGGGGTGCGGCAAAGGTTGGCGGCCCAGGCCGAGGCTAAAGGTTGGGGCGCGCTCCACGCGAGGCTGGCCGAGATTGACCCTGAGGCGGCCGCCCGGATTCACCCTCACGACCCCCAGCGCATTCAGCGAGCTCTGGAGGTCTATGAGCTGACCGGCAGCACCTGCACGGAACTTTATGCCCGAACCACTGCCGAACCTTTGACACATCGAGTCATCAAACTGGCGGTGGCACCGAGTGATCGCCGGATGCTGCATGAATCTATCGCCCGACGGTTTCATGACATGCTGCAACGGGGGCTGATTGAAGAGGTTGAGGCCCTGCGCCGGCGGGGCGATTTGGCGCCCGAGGCACCCGCCTTGAGGGCGGTCGGATACCGCCAAGTATGGGGTTATCTGGAGGGTAAAATGAATTGCGAGGAAATGACCAAAAGAGCTATTATAACTACGCGCCAACTCGCCAAACGCCAGTTGACGTGGCTGCGTGCTGAGTCCGACGCGGTGTGGTTTGACAGCTTGGATGAAAGG
>DATMXC010000078.1:0-6263 GCA_035561915.1 Gammaproteobacteria bacterium | reverse complement strand
GGTATAGATTCAGTTATCAAGGGGTGGTGAGTGGTGAGCAGTGAAAAGTCGTAAGTCGTAAGTCGTAACTCGTAAGTCGTAAGTAACTGATAACTGGTAACTGGTCACTGATAACTGGTCACTGTCCCTAGCCCCTAGCCCCTAGCCCCTAAATCCCAGCATCTCATCACTCAGGCGGGGTATCCACTTTCGCCGCGTCGGGAAACAATTCTTCGGTGAAGCCGAACAGGCGCAGATCCTTGATCCGGCGCGGATAGAGGATGCCGTCCAGGTGGTCGCATTCGTGCTGCACGACGCGGGCGTGAAAGTCATGGGCTTCGCGCTCGAAGCGGTTACCGTGTTGATCGTAGCCGGCGTAACGCAGATGCGTGTAGCGTTCGACCAGGCCGCGCATGCCGGGCACGCTTAGGCACCCTTCCCACATTTCATCGGTCTCCTCGCTCACGATCTCTATTTCCGGATTGATGAGCACGGTAGTGGGCACGGGTTCGACGTCGGGATAACGAGGATTGCTTTCCACGCCGAAGATCACTATACGCTGACTCACGCCGATCTGCGGTGCGGCGAGACCGGCGCCGTTCTGCGCCGCCATGGTGTCAAACATGTCGGCGATGAGCGCATCGAGCTCGGAGGTGTTGAATTGGGTGACCGGCTGCGCCTTTTGCAGGAGCAGCGGGTGACCCATGCGGAGGACTTGTCTGACTGCCATAACGTTAAATAAGCGGTATCACGTGTTCCAACAACTGACGTACCTTTTCCATGCCCACCTTTAAGTTTTGCTCAATCTCCTGCATGGTGATGTCGCCGGCGCCACGCCCCGCCGCGGCGTTGGCGATCACCGCACAGGTGGCATAATCCATTTCCATCTCACGCGCCAGCGCGGCCTCCGGCATGCCGGTCATGCCGACGATGTCGCAACCGTCACGTTCCATGCGATTGATCTCCGCGGTCGTTTCCAAGCGCGGGCCTTGTGTCGCGCCATAGGTAGCCCCCACATGGACTTGCAGTCCCACCAATTGACAACTACAGATAAGCAACTCGCGCAGCCATTGGCTATAAGGATGCGTAAAATCAATGTGTGTAACGGGACTCTGACCGCTTTCGAAAAAGGTTTGGGCGCGCGCCGCGGTGTAATCAATGATCTGGTCCGGAATGACGATGTCGGCCGGCTTCAGATCGGCGCGAATCCCGCCTACCGCCGCAACTGCGATGACCTTGCGCGCACCCGAATATTTAAGCGCCCACAAATTCGCGCGATAGTTGATTTCGTGCGGCGGAATGGTGTGACGGTAACCGTGGCGGGCAATGAAGATGACCTTCTTGCCCGCTAACATGCCGATAGTGAGCGGGCCCGAGGGCTCGCCATAGGGCGTATGCACTACTACACGCTCGGTGATGTGCAGTGATTTTAACGATCTTAATCCGGTACCGCCGATAATCGCCAACTCAGTCATTGTATTTACTCGTTGTGCTTTACGGCAAAAATGCCGGGCGCATTGCGCAGATAGGTGTGATAGTCCATGCCGTAGCCGAAGACGTAACGGTCTTCTACTTTCAGGCCAACAAAATCTGCGTGTAGACTATTTTTCCGGTCGCGCTTTTTGTCGACCAGGACGGCGCTATGGACGGCGCTCGCGCCTTGCGCCTTGCACTCTTCAAGAATCGCCTCCAGTGTCCAGCCCTCGTCAAGAATGTCATCGACCACCAGCACCACCCGCCCCTGCAGCGGTGTGGCGGGACGCGCCAGCCAGTGCAGTGCACCGCCCTCGGTCGCACCCCGGTAGCGTGTGGCGTGCAAATAGTCCAGTTGCAATGGGAAATTGAGGCGGGTCAGCAGCTTGCCGGTAACGACAATGCCGCCCGTCATCACACACAGCACCAGCGGGTTGGTGTCTTTGAGTTTTGCGCCGACGGCTGTGGCCATGCCGTCCAGCGCCGACTCCACTTCGGATTCCGAATAAAGTCGGTCGGCTTTCGCGTACACGGCAAAGGCTTGTTGGGCGGTAACGGTCACGTGCCGGCTTGTTCTTCCATTAAACTTAAGGATTATAGAAGGGGCAGGTTTTTATTACCAGCATAATGCTGCGGGAGACCCGCCACCGCCTGACGCGCCTGCCGCCAAGCGGGATCTTGATGCAGTTGCGCCCAAGGGATATGACCGTGGCCGCGCATGCGCACGAGACGGGCGTAGGCCACCGGATCATCGTGTTCGCCGAGGCCGTCCAGGATTTGCATGGCGGCGTGCGGGTCGTTACAGACCAGCAGCATGTCGCAACCCGCTTCCAGCGCGGCGTGGGCACGTTCCACGACTCCACCCACTACGCTCGCCCCCTCCATACTGAGATCATCACTGAAGATCGCGCCTTTGAATCCCAAGCGTTTGCGCAGCACTTCTTGCAGCCAGAAGCGCGAAAATCCGGCGGGTTGCGCATCCACGGATGAATAAATCACGTGCGCCGGCATGATGGCCCCCATACCGAAGTGGATCATGCGCTCAAAAGGCACGATGTCTTCGGCGTAGATGTCTTCGTAGCGGCGTTCGTCTACCGGAACCGCAGTGTGGGAGTCGGCCGCCACCGCACCGTGGCCGGGGAAGTGCTTGCCGGTCGCCTCCATGCCCGCCTTTTTCATACCGATCATGTAGGCATGGGCGAGATCGCTCGCCGCCTCTGGATCGCTGTGGAAGGCACGATCCCCAATCACTGCGCTGATACCGCGATCGAGATCCAAGACCGGCGCGAAGCTGAAATCAATTCCGGCCGCGCGCAGTTCGCTCGCCATCAGCCAGCCACAGGTTTCGGCCAGACGTTGGGCGCGCTTGCGGTCGCTGTCGTACAACACACCCAACCGGCGAACTGCTGGCAATGCGGTAAAACCGTCACGAAAGCGCTGAACGCGGCCACCCTCGTGATCCACCGCCACCAACAGGCGCGGTTCGCGCAGTGCATGAATGGCGCTCACCAGTTCCTGTAGCTGTTCGGGGGAGTGATAGTTGCGACTGAACAAAATGACACCGCCGACCAAGGGATGACGCAGCCGCTCGCGTTCCTCGGTGCTGAGCTCAACACCCGCCACATCCAGCATTACAGGGCCTAGCGACATCGTTTACTCTCTGATAAATACCGGGATGCCTACTGGCACGCGCTCGAACAATTCAATGATTTCACTATTACGCATTTTCACACAACCGTGAGAACCGGGAACGCCCATCACATCTTCATCGGGACAGCCGTGGATGTAAATGAAGCGGCGCATGGTGTCTACCTGGCCGAGCCGATTTTTGCCTGGCTCTGTACCGCTCAGCCACAAAATACGGGTGAGTATCCAGTCGCGCTGCGGAAATTGGACGCGTAGTTCGGGCGAGTATATCTCACCGGTGGAACGGCGGTTGACGAACACGGTATTCGGTGTGCAACCCGCGCCGATCTTGGCGCGGATCAGATGCCGGCCGCGCGGGGTGCGGAAACTGCCGTTGATCTCGCCCGCGCCGTTCTTGGCGGTGCTTACCGCGACATCCATCAACAGGCAGTCGCCATGCTCCAAGCGCAATCGTTGCTCGGAGAGGCTGATGTCTATTGTAAATTCCGACATGGGTCGGCCTTATCCCGTCGGCTCAAACCAGGCCAGTTTGTCATGCAGCTTCACCACTTCACCAATAATAATCAGGGTCGGGGCATGCACCTCACTGTTGGCGACGATCTCCGGCAAGGTATCCAGCGTGCCGATGAATACGCGCTGTTGACGGGTCGTACCTTGTTGAATCAGCGCGGCGGGTAAGTCGGCACTGAGACCGTGGGCGATCAGCTCATGACAGAGGCGGTCCACGCCCACCAAACCCATATAGACCACAATGGTCTGCTGCGGCTGTACCAACGCGTCCCAGTTGAGATCCAGGCTATCGTCCTTGAGATGACCGGTGACAAACACGCACGACTGCGCATAATCGCGGTGGGTGAGCGGAATGCCGGCGTAGGCGGCGCAGCCGTTGGCGGCCGTGATGCCGGGCACGACCTGGAAGGGTATGCCCTCTTCGGCGAGCGTGGCGATTTCTTCACCGCCGCGACCGAAGATGAACGGGTCGCCGCCCTTGAGCCTGAGGACGCGCTTACCCTCTTTGGCCAGCTCCACTAACCGTTGATTGATCTCCTCCTGGCGCACGGTGTGCAGGGCGCGCCGCTTGCCGACATAGATGCGCTTGGCCTCTCGGCGCACGAGATCGAGTATCTCAGGGCTCACCAGCCGGTCGTGCAACACCACATCGGCCTGCTGCATCAGGCGCAGGGCGCGGAAGGTCAACAGATCAGGATCACCGGGGCCCGCGCCGACCAAATAGACCTCGCCTTGCGACGGTGCATCCGTGCCGGGCTTATCAAGCGCCGTTTGCAGCGCCTCGCGCGCGGCCTTGTCCTTGCCGGCGAAGACCATCTCGGCCACTGGGCCTTGCAATATCTTCTCCCAAAACACACGGCGCTCCGCAAGACCCTCAATTTTGTTTTTCACCTGCTCACGAAAGCTCGCGGCGAGTTCTGCGAGGCGGCCGTACGTTGCGGGGATCAAGGTCTCCAGCTTTGCGCGCAATAGCCGCGCTAACACCGGTGAGGCGCCGCCGCTCGACACCGCTACGACGATAGGCGAACGATCAACGATAGAGGGAAGGATAAAGCTGCACAACTCGGGCTGGTCCACAATATTCACCGGAATGTGCCGCAGCGAGGCGAGTTCATGGATCTGACGATTCACGGCCTGATCGTCCGTGGCACCGATCACCAGCGTGCACCCGTGCAAATCCTGCGGCAAAAATTCTCTGCCGTCGTGAGTGAGCTTCCCCTCCTCCACCAGGATCTGCAAGACATCGCAGAGCACCGGAGCGACTACCCTGACCCGCGCGCCCGCGCGCAACAACAATCCGGCCTTGCGCGCCGCCACCTCGCCCCCTCCCACGACCAGGCAGTCGCGGCCTTTGATGCGCAAAAAGATGGGCAAGAATTCCATGGGGTTTAGCGTATTTCAAATCCGCTGAGACTTCCCATTTCAGCCGGCTCACAGACCACCTCTATGACTTGAGCGTGGGGCGGCCCCACCTGGAGCCAGTCGCACAGCGCCCGCATCTGGACCTCTTCGCCGGAGGCCACTACCTCGACGCGCCCGTCCGGCAAATTGCGGGCCCAGCCAGCCAGACCCAGCGACAAGGCCTGTTGACGGGTAGCTCCGCGAAAAAACACGCCTTGCACCTTACCCGACACCCAACACCTCACACACTGCGTCATGTCCTGCAATGCTCACGAATTCGGGCGTTTCGCCGGCCTCGAAACGGAGCGCGCAGGTTCGGCCGGGCTATTGTCTCGAATAAACTCTTCAATCGAAGCGGCTTCCACGCGTCCCAGATGACTGGCGGCCACCTCGCCAGTCGGGGAGATGAGATAGGTCACAGGCAAGCCGGGCAGCGGGCCGAAGGCCGTCTCTTCGCGGTTCCCGCCGAGCAATACCGGATAATTGATAAAATGCTCGTCCACGAATTCACGCAACTTATCCAGCGGGATGTCTTCCATATTGACCCCCAGCACCAGCGCGTCTTTGCCCTTGTGGCGGCTGTGGAAGGCGTCCAATTCCGGCAACTCGTCGAGACAGGGCGGGCACCACGTGGCCCAATAATTCACCACCACCCACTTGCCGCGGTAGTCAGAAAGCGTGTGCTTGACCCCGTCAATATCCGGCAAGGTAAAATCAGCGCTCAGCGCCTGCGTGCAAGCAGCCATACTCAGGCTTACAATAATCACTATCCGGCGATAAAAATTAAATGACACAGGACACTCCCAGCAGCGACAATACCCTTTAACCAGCCAACCTACCTGGAATTCAACAGTGAATAATACCAGTTTCCGCATCGAGACCGACAGCCTCGGCGAATTCAAAGTGCCCAACGACGCCTGGTACGGCATCCAAACGGGGCGTGCGGTGATCAATTTTCCGATCAGCGGTAGACTACCCGACCGTGACTTTATCATCGCCCATGTCCGCATCAAGCGCGCGGCCGCAGAGACTAACCGGCTCTGCGGTGTGCTTGCCGATGAGTTGGCCGACGCCATCATCGTCGCCTGTGACCGTATCATTAACGGCGAGTTTCTCGATCAGTTTGTGGTGGACCGCTTTCAGGCCGGCGCGGGCACCAGCCACAACATGAACAGCAACGAGGTAATCGCCAACCTCGCCAATGCGACGCTCGGCGGCAAGCGCGGGCTTTATGAGCCGATCCACCCCAACGA
>DATMXC010000077.1:0-16306 GCA_035561915.1 Gammaproteobacteria bacterium | reverse complement strand
GCATGGTGATGATGCGCGCCGGGTCCCGAATCTTTTCGGCGGCGAGGGAAAGCGTGTTGCGCGGCTCACGCCGCTTAGGGTCGCCGTAGCTATCCTTGGATTGCATAGGCTACGCCGGAGGGTGTCGTAGGCTTAAGGGTGTCTCTAAAAATAGTGGATTTTGGCTTTAGGCAAGGCGAAATTCTGCGAGGAAGCGGAGTGTACACGCTAGTACATAAGCATTCCGAGCAGAATTTCAACGCCGCACAAAGGCAAAAGACGCATTTTTAGAGGCGCCCTTAGGCGGTGGTAAGGGTGTTGGGGAGATGTAGAGAGCGGGTCTTCCCTGCCGGGCCGTACAGCTC
This sequence comes from Gammaproteobacteria bacterium, assembly GCA_035561915.1. Taxonomy (GTDB): domain Bacteria; phylum Pseudomonadota; class Gammaproteobacteria; order SURF-13; family SURF-13; genus JACPZD01. Next base: position 15,962 of record DATMXC010000077.1, on the reverse strand, counting down.
GGCATCAGGGCTGACACCGCGCAGGATGGCAAGCGCCCGCTGGATATGGTGACGTCCAGCCTCCACGATGCCGCCGTTGACTTGATTCTGGTGATGGCATTTACCGCTGAGGCTGAGGAGCTGCTGCCACAACCGGTCGAGCCGGGGATTATTCTGCGCCTTGAGGTACTGTTCCATCCCACGTTGCGTCGTAGGACAGCCGCCAGAGGTCAACAGGTGGTTGCGCTCCTGTTCCCATGACTCTATTTTTGAAAGCTGCTGTTGTTTATCCTGAGCAGCCTTTTCCAGCGCACCGGCGTCATGCGCGGCAAGGGCCTCGCGCTCTTGCAGCAATAATTCCATGAGTCGGGATACGGCCTCGACCTCGTGTTGCAGGGTTACGCCCATCAACTGGATATGCTCAGTAGGATTCATGAAGATTAGCGTTTGATGCTAGGACTTAAGCAGTTTCTCGAACTCGATCATTTTCTGCGCCACGCGCCCGGCATCCACCGTATAGTTGCCGTCCTCGATGGCTTTTTTGACGCCTTCCACTAACTGAGTATCGGTCACGGGCAGGGTGGAGAGAGTGTTCCCCAGGGCGCGTAGCCGTGCGGCGGTGTCTGTCAGGGTCACCGTGTCGGACGAGGCGGGCTTACCCGTCTCCTCTTGGGTCGGGGCAGGTTTGTTGCGCCCGACGTCTACCTGCGGCCCTTCCTTGGGGTTCTTCAGGACCGTTATAGGTAAACCATTGATTTCAATAGGCATATCACTCACTCCTAAAAATAGCACTTCTTCTAGCTCAAGTTAGCGGCAGATTTTACAAAAACTTTAATAGGGAACCTCTGATTCAGAGGTTCCCGCGGTGCAGGGATGCACCGCCATTTTACAAACACGGTCGCTCCCAGCATCCTGCCTCCCGCGACATAAGTACATCCCTGTACGTCAAAAATGTTTGTAAAATGAAGAAAAGCACCTATTGAATTCATAGGCCACGTTTTTGCTTTTCTTGCTCTGAGAAGTCAGGGACGGACTTATTCAGAGCTTCTATAGGTTACATCTGTACCTTCACGATCCCAGGGGCCGCGATGACGCCGCCTACGATCCGCTTGGACACTAGGTTACGCACCTTGATCGGCTGACCCAATGCTCCGTCCTCGAGGGCTAGCCCGGCCATCCGCACCTCTAATCCGCCTTCCTCGGCCAGTATCGTCACCCGCTCATCCCTGCGCACCATCCGGGGCGTATCCAGCATCCCTGCGGCTACCGCCATGCCGCTCAAGAGGGGCCGTTTGAGCTGCTGGCCGACGGCTTGCTGCGGATCAGTCAGATAATCGGGCGGCAGGCTGCCCGCGTCAAGCGTGGCGGTGGTGAGGTCCGCTACACTCAACTGCGCCCCCCGCATCAGCGGCCGGGCCGCGACCACCACGGCGGTGGAGACCTTAATTTTTACCGGGACATACACTGACCAGGGTTTTGCGCCTGGACAGCGTACGCCGACAGTGGTGTTGCCATACGTCGAGCTGCCGGGAGGCATAAAGGCCTCCAGAGGGGCTTCGCAGGCGGTCAAGGCCAGGCGTGCATCGAGCGGACCGGCTTCGATCTGCTGGGCCTGCTGCCCCGGATTCCGGCTGACGAGGAAATCCTCCGCGACGGCGTAAATCGTGTCCAGCGGCTGGATGCCTTCAGCATGCGCCGCGTTAATTCCGATCAGGCCAGCCAACATGACTTGCTTGGCTACAGTCAAATAATCGGCATTTGTCCTGGGTAACTTTAGGGCCATATTGGTAAGTATTTGAATAAATGTAAAAAATAGTTTCAATCTGAGACCCTCAGGTAGCCTTCATCAGGTTAAATGCAAAGCCTATGCCGTATTTTTTCTAAAGTATCTGCCCGTGTTGCCGCCATAGTGAATAGAGATTAATCACATTCAAGGAGCGTGCAATGGCTGGGGTGATGGAGGGCGTAAATCAACGTACCCAACTGGTGGGGCATAACCGTTTGGAATTGTTGCTATTCCGTCTTGGAGGCAAACAGCGGTTCGGTATCAACGTGTTCAAGATTCAGGAGGTGATGCAGTGCCCGCCGCTCACCCATATCCCTAAGTCGCATCCGGTGATTCGAGGCGTGGCCCATATTCGCGGCAAGACCATTGCCGTGATGGATCTGGGCATGGGCATAGGCAGACCGCTGCTCGCGATCGAATCCGGTTGCTACCTGATTGTGACCGAATATAACCGCTCCACTCAAGGGTTCCTGGTGAGCGGGGTAGATCGCATTATCAATGTGAACTGGGAGAGCATACTGCCGCCGCCCGCCGGTACCGGCCCCAGCAGCTACATGACTGCCGTGACCCACATGGACGACGAGCTGGTCGAGATCATAGATGTCGAGAAGGTGCTGTCTGAAGTCAGTCCTTCTGCCGGTGTTGTCTCTCACGGGATTCGTAACAGTGGAATACCGGAACAAATGGCTTTGCACCACGTACTGGTGGTGGATGATTCCAGTGTGGCGCGCAATCAGATTACCAATACCCTCAGCCAGCTCGGCATCCAGTCCACGGTGGCGCGTGATGGCCGCGAGGGACTCAATATACTCAAGGGGTGGGCCGCTGACGGCAAGCCGCTCAACGAGCGTGTCACCATGGTCATTACCGACGTGGAGATGCCGGAGATGGATGGCTATACCTTCACAGCCGAGATCAAGAAAGACCCGCGGCTCAAGGATCTTTATGTACTCATGCATACCTCTTTGAGCGGGGTGTTTAATAATGCGATGGTGGAGAAGGTCGGAGCCGACAAGTTCGTAGCCAAATTTAAGCCTGATGAACTGGCTCAGGCCGTGCTGGATAGGGTAAAGGGGCAGGCTATACTGAAAGCTGCCTAACCGCCGGGCGGCTAAAAGATTGAAGTTGAGCGCGAGGCCCTTCGCGGGACTGGACGCTACAGCCGGATCCCACCCAGTCGGCGAAATCGTATATGATAGGGCGTTTAGCTATACGTTCTATAATGTCTCAGACTAACAAGCCTATCACCGCCGCCGACTACGAAGCCTTTAAGGTATTCCTTGAGCAGGCGTGCGGAATTTTACTCGGTGACAACAAGCACTACCTGGTAAGCAGCCGCCTGAACCGGCTTATGTCCGAGTTCGCCATCCCGAATCTGGGCGAACTGGTCAAACGGCTCAAGGGCATGCAAAATATTACTCTGCAACACCGGGTGGTGGATGCGATGACCACCAACGAAACGTTGTGGTTTCGTGACGTTTCCCCCTTTGAGCTGCTCAAACAAGCGGTGTTGCCCGAGATTTCCCAACAGCGCGGCCGGCCGTTGCGGATCTGGTCGGCGGCATGTTCTTCCGGCCAGGAGCCCTATAGCATCAGTATCGCAATCCAGGAGTATCTGCAATCCAAGCCGGGCAGCCTACCCAAGGGTGTGCAGATTGTTGCGACGGATATCTCCCCATCCATGCTGGAGGAGGCCGAGGAGGCGGTCTACGACAAGGCCAGCCTGGCCCGCGGGATTACCGCCGACCGGAGACAACGCTTTTTTAGTCCCAAAGGCGACAAATGGGCGGTCAGGCCCGAGGTTAAGTCTTCCGTCACGATTAAGGAGCTCAACTTGTTGAACAGTTACAGCGTGTTGGGCAAGTTTGATGTGATCTTTTGTCGCAATGTGCTGATCTATTTTTCCACTGCCTTAAAGATCGATATTCTGACGCGCCTGGCCGCAGCGATGCATCCGCAGGGCTATCTATTCCTCGGCGCCTCGGAATCCATCGTCAATTACAGCGACGCCTTCGAAATGGTGCGCCATCCGAGCGGGGTGATGTACCGGCTTAAAAAAGCCGCCCGCTGACCGGCTTTGTCTCTCTGCTTGCCGCTCCATGACCGGATTTTGCCGTTCGGGAGTAGATAACCCTCTGACTTTCTCTGCTATCATCTTGTTCCTGCGTATAATTTTCGTTATGGCATAGGCATTGCTTTATTTCCCACTGGAAAGCTAAAGTTGAGGTGGGACGTGCCGATAAACATCGATTCTGCATTAGGGATACATGCCGACGCTCTGGCGCTGCGCAGCCGGCGCGCCGAGGTGTTGGCGAATAATCTTGCTAACGCAGATACCCCCCGCTATAAAGCCCGCGACTTTGACTTTAAGTCCGCGCTGGCGCAGGCCCAAGGTCAATCTCCCATCAATAGCGTGCGGCTGGTCACCACCCAGTCCGGACACATCGCAGCCAATGCGGGCGCCAGCCGCATTGATGCCGAATTACAGTATCGTATTCCCAGTCAGCCCTCCCTTGACGGCAATACCGTGGATACCCAGATCGAGCAGGCGGAGTTTACCCAAAACGCCATTCAGTATCAGACCAGCCTTACCTTTTTGAGCGGCAAAATCAGGGGATTGCTGACGGCAATCCGGGGAGACTAATCATGTCATTATTCAATATCTTCGATATCGCCGGTTCCAGCCTCAGCGCGCAGTCGCTGCGGCTCAATACCACGGCCAGTAATATGGCCAACGCCGACACGGTGAGCAGCACGCCGCAACAGGCGTACCGCGCGCGCCAGCCGGTGTTCGCCGCAGTGATGAATGCGCTCGGCGGAGATCAGCAAGAAGCCGATGTGGCCGTGAAGGTGCTGGGAATTGTGGAAAGCCGGGCGCCTGTGCGCAGTCAGTATGAACCGAACAATCCGCTCGCCGACGCGCGCGGCTATGTCTATACGTCCAACGTCAATCCCATCGAAGAGATGGCCAACATGATTTCGGCCTCGCGCTCCTATCAGAGCAATCTCGAGGTCATCAACACCAGTAAACAACTTATGTTGCGCACCCTGGCGATGGGTCAATAGGAGGGAAAATGAATAGCGTACAAGAAACCAATGCGTTTGAAAGCCTGGGTCTGGGCCTGGGCAAGACTCCCGCCAAGGACAACAGCAAACTCGGTCAGGCCGAATTTCTGGAGCTGATGACGGCGCAGTTGAAGCATCAGGACCCGACCAAGCCGCTCAGTAACAGCGAATTTCTCGGCCAGATTGCGCAATTCAGCACCGTGAGCGGCATACAGGAATTACAAGGATCATTCGGGCAGTTGGCCAGCGCCATGCAATCAAACCAGATTCTACAAGCCTCAAGTTTGGTGGGTCGTTCGGTGCTTGCGCCCAGTGCGCAAGGCGTGTTGCCGCAGGTGGGTGCGCTTAACGGCGCTGTGGATTTGGCATCCAGCACCAGCGGGCTTACTGTCGGTATATTTAATTCAAAGGGAGAGCTGGTTCGCGCTTTGGAGTTGGGCCCGCAACCCGAGGGGCAGGCGCGCTTTAGCTGGGATGGCATCGCTGATAACGGCCAACAGGCTGCGCCGGGAAGTTACTTCATCAGGGCCGAAGCCATTATGGACGGTAAAAACCAGGCCGTGGACACCTATGTCAGCGCCAAGGTGGAGAGCGTCAGCGTGGGGAAAAACGGTTTGAGCCTGAATCTCGGCGGCGCAGGCCCTGTCGAACTCAGCAAGATCAAGCAGATTTTATAGTCTCAGAAAGAGGAGAATCGTCATGCCATTTCGTATTGCATTAAGCGGATTAAACGCCGCCACCGCCGATCTCAACGTGATCGGCAACAACATCGCCAACAACAGCACGACAGGATTCAAGGGGTCGCGGGCGGAATTCGGAGACATCTTCGCTGCGAGTAGCCTCGGTGCATCGAGCAATGCCATCGGCAGCGGTGTGCGCCTGCAGAGGGTGGGGCAACAATTCTCACAAGGCACCGTCAATTTTACCGATAATAATTTGGATATCGCCATTAACGGCTCGGGTTTTTTCCGTCTCAACGATAACGGCACCACGGTTTATTCACGTGCCGGTTCCTTCGGCGTGGATAAAGACGGTTTTGTGGTGAACAGCAACGGCCAGCGGCTTACGGCCTTCCAGGCGACGTCTACCGGCGCGATCACGGGTGCGCGTGGCGATCTCAAACTGTCCACCGCCGACATACCGCCCAAGGTGTCCGGCACAATCACGGTCGGCGCCAATCTGAATGCGGCTGCGACGGTACCTACGGTAGCCTTCTCCACCGCCGGACCCGCCGCGCCCGATCCTGCCAGTTATAACAACTCGACTTCGCTCACGGTCTATGATTCGCTGGGCTCGCCGCATCTCACGACGGTCTACTTCCGCAAGGCGGCGGCGGCGAATACTTGGGATGCCTATACGCAGGTAGATAACATTTTCCCAATCAGCGGCCCAGCCTCGTTGGTATTTTCAAATACCGGTTCGCTTACTACGCCCGCTGCTCCGGGCAACATTGGCCCGCTGACCTTTACCATCCCGGCGCCGAGCGGTGCTGCAGCGCTGGCGCTGACGTTGAACTACACGAATACCACCCAATTGGGGAATACTTTTGGTGTCAACTCGCTCACTCAGGACGGTTATGCCAATGGCCGTTTAAGTGGTCTCAACATAGACAATAGCGGCGTGGTGTCCGCGCGTTACACCAACGGCCAGTCCAGCAGCCTGGGGCAGGTGATCCTGACTAATTTCGCCAATCCGCAAGGTTTACAGCAGCTAGGTAGCACGAGCTGGGCCGAGACCTTCGCCTCCGGCGCAGCGCTGGACGGGGCGCCTGGAACAGGCAGCCTCGGCGCGATCCAGTCGGGCGCGTTGGAGGGCTCTAACGTAGACCTCACCGAACAGCTCGTGAACATGATAACCGCGCAGCGAAATTTCCAGGCTAACGCCCAGGTGATTTCGGCGGCGGATACCGTGACGCAGGCGATTATCAACATTCGTTAAGGGATAAGTACCTAGAGGCCAATTGAATGGATCGGATGCTTTATATAGCGATGTCGGCCGCAGGTCAAACGATGTCGGCCCAGGCGGTCAACAGCCACAATCTGGCCAACGTCAGCACCCATGGTTTTCGCGCCGATCTGCTCGAGGCGGAGAGTCTGGCGCTGTACGGTCCCGGCCAGCCGAGCCGGGTCTACTCAGGCATCAAAGGGCAGGGGGTGGATTTCGCCTCTGGGGCCATGATCAATACCGGCCGCGATCTGGACGTTGCCATTCAGGGCGAGGGCTGGATTGCGGTGCAGGCAGGCGACGGCAGTGAGGCCTACACACGCGCGGGCGATTTGCATGTCAATCCCAGCGGCGTGTTGGAGACCGCGAACGGCCTCATGGTGTTGGGGAACGGTGGGCCGATTACGCTGCCGCCTGCGGAAAAATTGGAGATTGGCGCCGACGGTACGATTTCAATCCAGCCGCTCGGCCAAACTGCCGCGACGCTGGCGGTGGTGGACAGGCTCAAATTGGTGAATCCGGATGTCGCTACTTTGGTGAAAGGCCCGGATGGATTGCTGCGTACCCAAGATGGCATAGCGACTGCACCGGATGCCAGGGTGCGGGTGAGCGCGGGAAGTCTCGAGTCGAGCAATGTTAACGCGGTGGAGGAGATGGTGAAGATGATCAGCCTCGCCCGCCAGTTTGAGATGCAGGTAAAGATGATGGCGACGGCGCAGCAAGACGACGCTGCCGCTACACAAATGATGCGTCTGACGTAAGGACAGTTAAAAGTGAAAAGTGTGAATAACGAAGGAGTATCAAGATGAATCCAGCTTTATGGGTCGCCAAGACCGGACTCGATGCACAGCAAATGCGCCTGGCGGTAGTTTCCAATAATCTCGCCAACGTCAACACTACGGGCTTTAAGCGCTCGCGTGCGGTGTTCGAGGACTTGTTGTATCAAAATGTGCGGCAAGTGGGTGCGCAGTCTTCGCAAAATACGCAACTGCCTTCGGGTTTGTCGCTGGGCACAGGTGTGCGTCCGGTGGCGACTGAAAAATTGTTCACCCAGGGCAACCTGGTGCAAACCAGTAACCCGCTCGATATGGCCATTCAGGGGCGAGGATTTTTTCAGGTCAATACGCCTGACGGCACCCTGGCCTATACCCGCGACGGTTCATTCCAGGTGGATGCGCAAGGCCAGATGGTCACCTCCAACGGTTATATCCTGCAACCCGCGATCACTGTCCCGCAGAACACGATCAGTGTCACGGTGGGTTCGGATGGCGTGGTTTCGGCGCTGGTCGCGGGCAGCACGGCGCCCACCCAGATCGGCAATCTGCAATTGGCCGACTTTATCAACCCCACCGGACTGCAACCGATAGGTGAGAATCTCTATCGTGAATCCACGGCGAGCGGTTCACCGCAGACGGGTAATCCGGGGTTGACGGGGCTCGGCACTCTGGTGCAGGGATCGGTGGAGAGTTCCAATGTAAACGTGGTGGAAGAACTGGTGAACATGATCGAGACACAGCGTGCCTACGAGATGAATTCCAAGGCGATCTCAACGGCCGATCAGATGTTGCAGTACGTGAATAATAACTTGTAGTCCTGCGAATGAATCTGCGCCTAGGATAGATGATGCGAAATGCAATCAAATTAGTAGTGACCTGCCTGAGTCTGACAGTACTGGCTGGTTGCGCGACGACCACGGCGGTGCGTGACCCGGCCTATGCTCCGATACGCCCCGTTGAGCGGGACGCCGTGCAGGCGACTGCGCCCGTCTCGTCGGCCCAAGGTTCAATCTATCGGGCGGGTCATGAGATCTCCCTGTTTGAGGATCAACGGGCGCGGCGGGTGGGTGACATTCTCACGATCCGTTTGGTGGAAAAGACTGACGCCAACAAAAAGGCCAAGACCAACACCAAAAAGGAAAACGATGTATCCATTGCCAATCCGACGCTGTTCGGCAAGTCTCCCTCTTTTGATTTGCTTACCTCGCATGACAACAATTTGGGCTTTGGGCTCAACTCCAACCAGGATTTCAGCGGTGAGGGAGACAGCGCGCAGAGCAACAGTCTGACCGGCAGTGTCACCGTCTCCGTGGTCGAGGTGCTGGCCAACGGATACTTGGTGGTGCGCGGCGAGAAGCTGCTCACGATCAATCAGGGTGACGAACATATTCAAGTAGCCGGCATTGTGCGGCCCGCGGATATCCGCGCCGATAACACCGTATTTTCCACCCAAGTGGCCGATGCGCAAATCACTTATGTCGGCAAGGGGCAAGTCGCTGACTCAAATGCGGCGGGTTGGCTGGCGCGCTTCTTCTTGAGCGCGTTGTGGCCCTTCTAACAGGATCATTTCCTTATCCCCTCTCCCCACCAGGGAAAGGCTAGGGTGAGGGAAAAACAGGGCAAAGGGAAAAGTGGAAAGAGAAAAGGAATGGAATAATGACTAAACCAATATATAAGCGAATTACTCAAAACCACAGAGGGAGGATAATGGTTGTCGCCCTCTTTTCCCTTTTCCCTTTGCTCTTTTCCCTGCCGTCGCACGCCGAACGTATCAAAGACCTGGCCTCGGTGGCGGGGGTGCGTTCTAATCAATTGGTCGGCTACGGCCTGGTGGTGGGACTCAACGGCACCGGCGATCAGACCAGTCAGACACCGTTTACGGTGCAGAGCTTAAAGAGCATGTTGTCGCAGTTCGGCGTCAGCATTCCGCCAGATATCAACCCGCAGCTCAAGAACGTTGCGGCGGTTGCGCTACACGCCGATCTACCCCCGTTTGCGAAACCCGGTCAAAAGATTGATATCACGGTCTCATCCATCGGCAACGCCAAGAGCCTGCGCGGCGGCAGTCTGCTCATGTCACCGTTACGCGGCGCAGACGGCAATGTCTATGCGATCGCACAGGGTAATTTGGTGGTCGGCGGATTCGGCGCCGAGAGTGACGACGGTTCCAAGATCACCGTGAACGTGCCGAGCGCCGGCCGCATCCCCAACGGCGCGACCGTGGAGCGCAGCGTGCCGGACTCATTTGACAACGGTGACGTGCTGACTCTCAATCTGCACACCGCCGACTTTACGACGGCGAATCACTTGGCCGGTGCCATCAACAAGGCGCTCGGCAACGGCGTTGCGGAGGCGGTAGACGGCACCTCGATCACGGTCAACGCACCCGCAGGGCAATCTCAGCGCGTGAATTTTGTATCACTGTTAGAGAATCTCACGCTGGAACCGGGCGATGCGCCGGCCAGGGTGATTATCAATTCCCGCACCGGCACCGTGGTAATCGGACAACATGTGACGGTCACGCCCGCTGCGGTGGCCCACGGCAGCCTCACCGTGACCATCGCCGCCAAGCCTATCGTCAGCCAGCCCGCACCACTCTCCGGCGGACAGACCGTGGTAGTGCCGAACGCCGATATTGAGGTCAAACAGGAAACCAACCGCATGTTCTTGTTCAATCCGGGTGTATCGCTGGATCAGATTGTGCGTGCCGTCAACCAGGTGGGTGCTGCGCCGGGTGACCTGGTGGCGATACTTGAGGCGCTGAAAGAGGCCGGGGCTTTGCATGCGGAGTTGATCGTAATCTAACGGGCTTTAGTCTTATGACCACCACGCCAGCCGATACCGGTGTCTACACCGATCTTCAAGGCCTGACCCGCCTCAAGGGTGCAGTGCGCGGTAATTCCCCCGAGGCAGAGCGTACCGTCGCCAAACAATTTGAGGCGCTGTTTATTCAGATGATGCTGAAAAGTATGCGCGAGGCGAGCATGGGCGATGAACTGTTCGGTAGCGATCAGGTGAATACCTATCGTGATATGTTCGACCAGCAGCTCTCGCTGACCCTGGCCAATGGCAACGGGATAGGTTTGGCAAGTACCATGCTGCAACAACTGGGTGGCCGTGGCGCGCCGCAAAGCTCCGACACAGACGTTCGTGCCAAGACAGAGAATATCTTTGCCGCAAGGCGCTTCAGCGGTGCGGCGCCGCCGTTTTCACAACCCGCCGCGCCGGAACTACGGCCGAGTTTTGTCGGGCCGAAGCAAGTCGCTAGTGCGCCTCTGTCGTTCCCCTTGTCGCACGATGCGACGACCAATCCGGTGGCCAATCTAGATACGCCGGAGAACTTCATCCAGTCGTTGTGGCCGCACGCCGAAAAGGCTGCACAGGATTTGGGTGTTCAGCCGGAGGTATTGCTGGCGCAGGCGGCGCTGGAAACAGGCTGGGGTCAGTCGGTGATCGGTATGGCGGGCGCCAGCAGTCACAACCTCTTCAATATCAAGGCGGATCCGAGTTGGGATGGACGGCGCGTCAGCGTGCCCACGCTGGAATACATGAACGGCATCACGGTCAAGCGGAACGACGCCTTCCGTGCCTATGACTCTTATGAGGCGAGCTTCGATGACTATGTGGCCTTCTTGCGTGAAAATCCACGCTATGGATCGGCCCTACGTCAAGCGGCCGATCCTCAGGCATTTTTGCAGAGTTTGCAGAAGGCAGGCTATGCGACCGACCCGCGCTATGCCCAGAAGATCACCAGCATTCTGCATAGCGATACGATGAGCGGGGCGGTCGATAAATTAAAGATCTCGGCACAGCCGCCGATAACGTTGTTAAACAGCAGGCCCTAGCGATGCATGTGTCCATAATGCATCTTACTTGGGTCGGCGAGGACTAGGCCATGGCGGATTTATTGAATATAGGCGTGTCGGGCCTGCTGGCCTTTCAGCGCAATCTGGCCACCACCAGTCACAACATTTCGAATGTGAATACGCCGGGTTATAGCCGGCAGCGTGTCGAGCTTGGCACCCGCCCTCCCCAGTTTGCCGGGGCAGGGTACCTCGGCAACGGCGTGCAGGTGTCCAGTGTACAGCGGGTCTATGATAGTTTTCTCACATCACAGATACGCACCAGCACCTCCACCAACGGTCAACTACAGAGTTTGTACAGCTATGCGAGTCAGGTGGATAATCTGCTCGCCGACTCGCAATCCGGCCTGTCACCGGCCTTGCAGGATTTCTTCGGGGCGGGGCAGGGTGTGGCGGACGATCCTGCCTCCATGCCGGCGCGTCAGGTATTGCTGAGCAATGCCGCAGGGTTGACGGATCGGTTTCAATATCTGAACCAACGCCTCGGGGATTTACGCAACGGTATCAATACTCAGCTTCAGACCACCAGTACTGAGATCAATAGCCTGGCGCAGGGCATCGCCAAGATTAACAAGGATATCGTAGATGCCTTGGGCTCAGGAGGGGGGGCAGCGCCTAATGATTTGTTGGATAAGCGGGATATCTTGATCGCACAGCTTGCCGAGCGGGTGGCTGTGACGACCATCCCGCAGGACGATGGAGCAGTGAATGTGTTTATCGGCAACGGTCAGAGTCTCGTGGTGGGCACGGCCAGCAACACCCTGGTCACGGCGCCCAACGCCTTCGATCCCGCCCGGCTGGAAGTTGCGTTCAAGACCGGGACGACGACCGTTATCATTTCGGATAGCTTGACCGGTGGAACATTGGGTGGTGCATTACAGTTCCGCAACCAGGTGCTGGACAGTGCCCAAAACAGCCTGGGCCAGTTGGCCACCGGCCTCGTCAACACCTTCAATGCCCAACATTTGGAGGGGCAGGATTTGAACGGCGCGCTGGGCGCTGCGTTTTTTACTGCGGGCGCCGTTCAGGTACTGGCGCGTTCTTCCAATACCGGCGGCGCTACGGTGACCGCAACGATTACCGACGCCAACGCCTTAACAGTCAGCGATTACCGCCTGCAACGGAATGCCGATTCGGGCGGTAACGCGAACTATACCTTGACGCGACTTTCCGACAACACCGTGGTAGCCACCTACACGCCTGTGCTGCCAGCCGCCCTGACCGGTACGGTACCCGCGGTGGATGGCTTAGCGGTAAGTTGGACCGGCGCTACCGCGATGGCGGTGGGTGACAGTTTCCTGATTCAGCCTACCCGCAACGGTGCGCGTGATATCGGCGTTGCGATCAGCGACCCACGCAAGATCGCCGCCGCCGCGCCGATCCGCACCAGCAAGTCGCTCAACAACCTGGGCAGCGCGACGATCTCCGCGGGAGAAGTATTGAACAGCGCCGATGCCGCCTTGCTGAATACCGTCACCATTACCTTTAATAATCCGCCGACGACATTCGCCGTCACGGGTGTGGCGCCCAATCCCTCGCCGGTAACCTATACTAGCGGCACGAACATCGCCTATAACGGATGGCAGATTCAGGTCACCGGCACACCGCAAGCGGGCGATACTTTTACCATCCAGCAGAATACCAATGGTGTGAGCGATAACCGCAATGCCTTGCTGTTGAGCGGGCTACAGACGCAGTTGACCCTGGCGGGGAGCAGCGCAAGCTACCAGGATCTATACGGGCAAGTGGTCGCGCAGGTGGGTTCCACCACTCATCAGGCCGACATCAGCCGACAGGCCCAAGAGAGCTTGCTGGGACAAGTGACCGCGGCGCGCGATGCCGTGTCGGGCGTCAACCTGGACGAGGAGGCCGCCGATCTGGTGCGTTTCCAGCAGGCCTACCAAGCCGCAGCGCAAGTCATCAGCAGTTCCAATAGTCTATTTGATGCGTTGCTTAACGCAGTCAGGAGATAGGTCATGCGCATCTCAAGTACACAGATAAACCAACAGGGGATTAACGCGATCCTCGATCAACAGGCGCAACTCAGCAAGACGCAGTTGCAACTCTCCACCGGGCGGCGCGTAGTCACGCCGGCGGATGACCCCGCCGCATCCGCCCGGGCGCTCGGGCTGACCCAAGCCGTAACCGGCACCCAGCAATATCAAACCAATATTGATGTGGCACAGGGCCGCTTAGGCCTTGAAGAAGGCGCTCTGAGCGGCGCGGGTAGCCTGTTACAGGATGTGAGGGTGTTGGCGCTACAGGCGAACAACGCCGCCCTGAGTAATGGCGATCGTGTTGCGATAGCCAACGAGATCCGTCAGCGGCTCGATGAACTGCTGGCGCTCGCCAACAGCAGAGACGCCGGCGGCGAATATCTGTTCGCTGGTTACAAGGGCCAGACTCAGCCCTTCAGTCAGAACAGCAGCGGCGGTTTTATCTACAACGGCGATCAAGGTCAGCGCTATTTACAGATCGGCCCGACGCGACAGATCGCCGTGAGCGACTCGGGGACGGACGTGTTTCAGGCCATCCGCAACGGCAACGGTACCTTCACGACCAAGGACAATGCAGTCAACACCGGCAGCGGCATCATTAACACCGGAACGGTAGTGAATCCGGCTGCCTATCAGGCGCATAACTTTACCATCACCTTTACCTCCGCCACCACGTTCGATGTCGTGAATAACACCACCGCGACCACCATCCTGAGTGCGCAACCTTATACCAGTGGCGCCGCCATCAGCTTCAACGGAATTCAAACTGCGATTACCGGCACGCCTGCGACGGGGGATAGCTTTGCCGTTACTCCCAGCGCGAATCAGGACGTCTTTACCACTTTGCAAAATCTGGCGAATGCCCTGGCCGCTCCGGTCACCGGCGGTTCCACCGCCAAGCTCAACAACGCCGTCAACCGCAGCCTGGTGGATATTGACCAGGCCCTCGGCAATATCCTGGATGTGCGCGCGAGAGTGGGGGCGAGGCTCAATGCGGTGGAGAGCCAAAAGAATATCAACGAAGACTTCGCCCTTCTGACCGCGACCAGCCTCTCCAAGCTACAGGATCTCGACTACAGCGAGGCTGCGAGTCGCCTCAACCTGCAACGTACCGCGCTGGAGGCCGCGCAGTTGGCCTTTGTGAAGGTGCAGGGCCTTTCGCTGTTTAATTTCTTGTGATAGGCCGTTTTACTCCACTCGGTAGGCAATCAGCCTGTTGCCGCTCATCATTGGAATAATCAGCAGTTTTTTGTCTTTGAGGTAGGTGAGATCCGCACTGCCTTGCTCGAGTTTGAGTAATTCAACGGCATCACCGGAAGGCTTGATAAGAAACAGCTTGCCGGCCATCCAGTCGCTGACGAAATAAGCGCCGTGGCCGTCGCTCTCCACGCCGTCAAGATTACCGACCGGAGCACCGGAGCCCAGGCTCTCTATTTTTTTATCGCGCAGAGAAATCGTTTTCAGATGGCCGGGAACCTGGGTGCTAAACCCCTCCGTCATCACACCCCACGCACCCATTACCAAACGATTCCTTTCCACATACAGGCCGTTCGGCGACTCCAGTTTACTGTCCTTTAGCCACAACTCGAACTTGCCGTCGACGAGGCGATAAATGGCGTCATCCAGCATGTCGGATACATACACCCGTCCTTTACTATCTACCGCGGCGTCGTTCAAAAATTTTGCTTTGGCGGCGGAATACTTTTTGTTGATAACACCCTTGCCGAGGTCTATTTCAACCAGAGTGTCAATATCCGTGACGTACAGTTTGTCCCGGTAAATCGCCAGTCCCTTGGGCGCGTCCAAACCCGTTATCCATTCGGGATCGAGCAGCTTGCCATCCGGCGATACGCGCGATATGAAACCGTTGCCGTCCTTCTCGGGCGGATTACCGTTGACGTTGGAGACATATAGCACCTTACGCTTGGCGTCGTAGATCACCGACTCGGGATTCTTGAAACCCGATGCCTCCCAAGTTTTATTGAGCGAACCCGCCGAGGCGTCTTTGAGTTGCATGCCACCGGCTGTCAGAAGCGCACAAAACATTACACTCACGGTTGACTTATATTTGCTCATCGTTGTCTCCAGGTTTGTTGTAGTTGAATCAAAGATGACATTACCCGATTTCTTCTACGGCATCCAGCTTGGACGAGTGACGCGGCGCCAACACCGCTACCAGTACGTAGGACAACAGCGCCGCTGCCAGAGAAGCGAGGAAGGCGTACGAAAAATCACCGATATAATTTCCATAAACCCATACGGCCATGCCGGCGATGAGCGCCGCATAGGCGCTGCGCGCGCTGCCGAAAGAGGTGAACAGGCCGAATACGATGATGATGAACAGGCCCGCACCGCCGAAGGCCGAGGCGTCGGAGACCAGTTCGTAGACGCTGCCGCCATAGATCGCAAGTACATAGGCGATAACGGCGAATACCACCACCCCGACGCGCGCGGTGCGCACCTTGGCGGCTTCGCTCATGCCGGGCCGCAACGGCAGAATCAGATTATGCGATACCAGCGACGAGGCGGCGAGCAGGGCGCTGTCCACGGT
>DATMXC010000076.1:0-5258 GCA_035561915.1 Gammaproteobacteria bacterium | reverse complement strand
ACTGGCCGTGGCCGTGTTGTGGCTGGGCCTCTGGCCCGCTCCTCTCACCGATGTCATGCACCCCACCGTGCAGAATTTGCTCGAACATATATCCAAATCCAAGCTGGGAGCCTGAGGCGTATGGATTTTGCGATGCCAAATTTCACCCCCGCCATTCCTGAGATCTTTGTGCTGGTTATGGCCTGCCTCATTCTCGTCGTGGATCTCTTTTTACGCGAAGATAACCGAATCATTACGTATTTGTTGACGCAAGCCACACTGGTGGGTGCGGCCGTTCTTACCCTGTCCTCCTATCCCGATCAGGTTACCCTGACCTTCACCGACACCTTCGTGCGCGACCGCATGGGCGATGTACTTAAAGTGTTTATTTATCTCGTCACCGCCGTGGTGTTTCTCTACTCGCGCGACTATTTGCGCACCCGGCAGCTCTATAAGGGCGAATATTTTGTCGTGGGATTATTCGCCGTGCTGGGGATGATGGTACTGGTCTCCGCTCACAGTCTGTTGACGGTATACCTGGGGTTGGAATTGTTGTCGCTTTCGCTCTATACGATGGTCGCCATGCGGCGCAATTCGCTGGAGGCCTCCGAGGCCGCGATGAAATACTTCGTGCTGGGCGCGCTGGCCTCGGGGCTGCTGCTCTACGGTATGTCCATGCTGTATGGCGTCACCGGTACGCTGGATATAGCGCAGATCAGTGCCTCAGTGGCGCACAGCGTGCAAGCAGGGCAGGGGGCGGGGACGAACGTTGTGCTGGTATTTGCATTGGTGTTCATCATCATCGGCGTCATGTTCAAACTCGGTGCCGCACCGTTTCATATGTGGATACCCGACGTCTATCACGGCGCGCCCACGTCGGTGACGCTGTTTATCGCCGGTGCGCCCAAGATCGCCGCCTTCGCCATGCTGATGCGCCTGATGGTTGAGGGTCTAGGTCCCCTGCATGTCCAGTGGCAGGACATGCTCATCATCCTGTCGGTGTTATCCATGGCGGTCGGCAACATCATCGCCATCGCCCAGGCCAATCTGAAGCGCATGCTCGCCTACTCAACGATCGCCCACGTAGGCTTTTTGTTATTGGGTGTACTGAGCGGAAGCCAGTTGGGCTACTCGGCGGCGATGTTTTATATTATCGCCTATGCCATCATGAGCATAGGTGGTTTCGGCATGATTATCCTGTTGAGCCGCGCCGGGTTCGAGGCTGACCGGCTGGACGATTTCAAGGGCTTGAACCAGCGCAGCCCGTGGTTCGCCTTCATGATGCTGATCCTGATGTTTTCCATGGCGGGCGTACCGCCCACACTGGGTTTTTACGCCAAGCTCTCGGTACTTCAGGCCGTGGTTCATGCCGATCTGGTCTGGCTTGCCGCGCTCGCCGTGCTGCTCTCGGTCATCGGAGCGTTTTACTACCTGCGCATCATCAAGCTCATGTACTTCGACAAGCCCGAAGACACGGTGCCTCTCGATGCCAACCTCGACATACGCGTGGCGATGACCGCGAACGGTCTGGCCGTGCTCGCCTTGGGCATCTTCCCCGGTGCTCTGCTTACTCTGTGCGCCGGCGTCCTCAGTCGCTGACAGCCATTTCTCCTGCTTCATACTCAGATCAGGCCTGTGTAGTTCCCGTTTAAGCGTTTACCCGCCGCTTATCGGGCTCTAACAAGCCTAATTTGTACTCTGCCCGGAGTAGGCATATTATTTGCTATGTAGATTCGGACAGAAGCCCTCGAAAGAGGGCTGAATAGCTACAGCCAGGGTGCTATAAACCGGATATGAAAAGACGTCGCTACCTGCCATTTCTGATACTCGCCTACGCAGTATTGGCCCTGGCGCCATGGTGGTGGCTGGATTCCTCGCAGTCCTCCGCCTCCATCACCGAGACCCCGTTCACGGAATCCACCCTCGGGGCGGCAGGCAATGAGCCCATTCAACCCATTCCGCAGCATGTGGAGTTAAATCAAAACAAGGTTGCTTTGGGCGAGCGTCTATTCCACGATTATAGGCTTTCACCCAACGGTAGCATGGCTTGCGTAACCTGCCATATTTTCAAAAAAGGGGGTACCGACAACCGATCTCACTCTTCTAAAGTAGATGGCAAACTTACTACCACAAATGCCTTGACGATATTTAACTCCAGTCTCAATTTCAGGCTGCATTGGAACGGGGAGTTTGCCCGCTTTGAAGACCAGATTGACAGAGTGCTCAGCGTAAGCTTGAAGACCACTTGGCCAGACATCATCCACAAACTCAAGCAGGACCCCGATTACGTCAGCGAATTTTCCAGAATCTATCGCGATGGTATGCAAATTTCCACCATCAAAGACGCCATAGCGACCTACGAGCGGTCTCTTATTACCCCCAACTCCCGCTTCGACAAGTATCTGCGAGGTGACCAACAGGCAATTACGGAACAGGAAAAAAGTGGCTACATTCTATTTAAATCCTACGGTTGTGTCGCCTGCCATCAGGGCGTCAATGTGGGCGGAAACATGTTTCAGAAATTCGGCGTGATGAACGGTTACTTTGCCGACCGCGGAAATATCACGGAGGCAGATCTAGGCCGCTTCAATATCACTCAGCAGGAGGAAGACCGGCACCGGTTTCGTGTCGCCAGCCTGCGTAACGTGGCGCTCACCGCGCCTTACTTCCATGACGGTTCGGCACAGACCTTGGAGGATGCCATCAAGGTCATGGCCCGTTATCAATTAGGGCGGCCCATTCCTCCTCAGGATATCGAATACATCATCGCCTTTCTGAAGACCTTGACCGGTCAGTACAAAGGGAAATTCCTTTCCGACCATGAGTAACTTTATGTTCAAGTTAAGCGCTGCGCTGCTAGTACGCATTTTTCTGGGTCTGGCCGCCATTTCGCTGTTGTCCTTTTTATATGCAAAAACGCAGTCGTTTGATCAGCAGCAGCATAACAGAATTGTCGTCCATCTCAGCCAGTTCAAACAGCTCGACGCCACCCTCAATCAGGATGTCATCGAATCGCGCTCACACCTGCTCAATAACTACGACCCTATCGTCCGTAGCCTGACGCGGTTACACGCCATCACTAACGGTTTCATCACCGGTCCCTCCAGTATCTATCATCGGGGACAGGCGGACATAGACACACAGATAGATGCGCTGAACAATCTGGTAGGAGAGAAGGAGGGTTTTGTAGAACGTTTTAAGTCGCACAATGCCATCCTCAACAATTCACTGAAATATTTCCCGGTGGTCACCGATGAGCTGATCAAGCTAGTCATGGCATCAAAGGGCAGCGATGACCTGACCCAGTTGCTCGGCAAGCTATTAAACGACGTGCTCATTTACAATCTCACCGCAAGCCCGGAACTTAAGCAACAGATCAGCCGCTCCCTGGATAGCCTGGCAGCCAAACGTAACTCGGTTTCCTCGGAAGTGCTCGGCAGCCTCGATAACCTGATTTCGCATGTGCGCACAATTCTCGTCAACAAGGGCGAAGTGGATGACCTGGTGGCAGGAATCATACACGCGCCGAGTGCCCAGGCCGCCGACAAACTTATTCGGGCCTACCAAGCCTACGTCAACCAAAGCATGCGTCACGTCAATGTGTATCGCTTCTACCTCTACCTGTTTTCGATTACGTTACTCGCCTACATCGTCCATATCCTGTTCAAGCTCAGACATACCGCCGATGAGCTGGCCGACGATATTATGGAGCGTAAACAGGCGGAGGCAGCGCTGTTTCGTGAGAAAGAGCGTGCTCAGGTTACGCTCGAATCCATCGGCGATGCCGTGATCACCACAGATACGGCTGGGCATGTCGAATACCTCAATCCTGTGGCGGAGTCGCTCACCGGCTGGACTGGCTCGGAGGCGCGCGGCCTGCCCCTGCAACAGGTGTTTCATGTCCTTAATGATCTTACCCGTGAAACGGTCGCCAACCCGGTCGAGAGGGTGATACAGGAAGGCAAAACCATAAGCCCCAGTGGACATGCCATGCTGGTGCAGAAGAACGGCGGAGAGTTTTCCATCGAGAAATCCGGGGCGCCCATACGCGATCGTGACGGCGCCATCGTCGGCGTCGTGCTGGTGTTCCGCGATGTCAGCCATTCACGCAAGATGGCCGCGCAACTCCAGCATCAGGCAAGCCACGACGCCTTGACCGGGCTTATCAACCGGCGGGAGTTCGAGCGCCGTTTGGCCAGAACGCTTGCAAGCTTGGAAACGTTGCACACCGAACACGCCCTGCTCTACCTCGATCTCGACCAGTTCAAAATCGTCAATGACACGTGCGGGCATATCGCCGGTGATGAACTGCTGCGCCAGATCACCAGCCTCCTGCAGATACGCCTGCGTGAGCGGGATACCCTGGCGCGCCTTGGCGGTGACGAATTCGGCGTGTTGCTGGAACATTGCCCACCCGAACAGGCGGCCCGTATCGCCGACGAATTGCGCCAGACCGTGAAAGATTTCTATTTTGTCTGGCAGGAAAAGGCCTTCACGATGGGCGTCAGCATCGGCCTGGTAAGCTACCATGATGCGACCCTGTCGCTGGCGGAGATTTTAAGCGCAGCCGATACCGCCTGTTATATCGCCAAGGACAAAGGCCGCAACCGGGTACATGCCTATCATCCCGAAGACAGCGAACTTGCCCTGCGCCATGTTGAAATGGAATGGGTGGGGCGCATCCACAAGGCCTTTGAAGAAAATCGTTTCCAGCTCTATTCGCAAGAAATCATCTCCCTCCATTCTGTTAATGGAACACCCGGCGCCCATGTGGAACTATTAATCCGTATGCTCGATGAGGAAGGGAGCCTGGTGCCGCCGATGGCGTTTATCCCAGCGGCGGAACGTTATAATCTCATGCCGGCCATAGACCGCTGGGTGGTGCGCACCGCCTTCACCCACTATGCCAGGTTATATATGGCCCACCAACCTGGCGTTGAGCAAATGAGCCCGCGCTGGACCATCAACCTGTCCGGGACATCACTGAGCGATGAGCATTTTCTCCAGTTCGTGCAGGAGCAGTTTTTACTCCTCGGTGTGCCTTATCAGGCGATTTGTTTTGAGATCACCGAAACCGCAGCGATTTCCAATCTCGGCAAGGCCGTACACTTAATACAGGAATTACGGAAATTAGGCTGTAGATTCTCGCTGGATGATTTCGGCATCGGTCTGTCTTCATTTGCCTACCTGAAACACCTTCCGGTGGACTATTTGAAGATAGACGGCAGTTTCATCAAGGATATGGCTCACGACCCGATAGACCGTGCGATGGTTGAAGC
>DATMXC010000075.1:0-16296 GCA_035561915.1 Gammaproteobacteria bacterium | reverse complement strand
ATGTCAGCCTGGCTTTACCTCGCTACCGCCATTCTTTTTGAGGTGGCCGGCACCCTCTCGATGAGGCTCTCCGAGGGGTTTACTAAAGTCGTACCGTCCACACTGGTATTTATCTTCTATACGGTCTCGTTCATCGCCATGGCCTTCGCCATCAAACGGATAGACATCAGCGTGTCGTATGCAGTCTGGTCGGCCACCGGCACAGCCCTGATTGCGACGATCGGCATCGTCTACTTCAACGAACCACTGACGGCGCTGAAAATCTTCTCCTTGCTCCTGATTATTTTAGGCGTGATTGGGTTAAACTTGGGCCCTACAGAACACTAAGAAACTATTTAAAGAAGGAGTGATAGATGGCCCACCGCAGCGCCGTAATCGAGACCAATAAAGGCACGATCCGTTTTGAATTGCTGGAAACGGACGCCCCAAAAACCACCGAGAATTTCATCACACTCGCCGGGCGTGGTTATTACAACGGCGTGGGTTTCCACCGTGTCATAAAAGGCTTCATGATTCAGGGCGGCGACCCGACGGGCACGGGCCGGGGCGGCGAATCGGCCTGGGGCGGGCGCTTCAACGACGAGATAGACACCCAATCGGAGCTGTACAAACAGGGTTACAAGGCCGGCACGGTGGCGATGGCCAACGCCGGACCGAACACCAACGGCTCGCAATTTTTCATCATGCACGTGGATTATCCCCTCCCCCACCAGTACGTCATCTTCGGTCGTGTCACTGAGGGTCAGGACGTGGTCAACGCCATCGCCAATGTCGCGCGGGACCGCAACGACAAACCCGTTGAACCGGTGGTGATGGAGAAGGTGACGATCGAATAAACGTCAAAACCTTATCACCGCGGAGGACGCAGAGGAATCCGATCAAACGGGTTTGTTTCCCTCCCGGTCCTCCGCGGTAAAGATTTTATTCGCCTGGACACGCCAGCATAGCCTCCACCACCGCCGTCCAGGCGGCGGCCAGATTGGCGCGGTTATAGCCGCCACCGCCTAAGGCCAGCAACCGGCCGCTACACTGTTCCTCTGCGATCTCGCACAGGCGCGTCGTTGCATAGCGGTGCGACTCGGCGGAATACTGCAAATGGGTGATCGGGTCGCCGGCAAGACTATCCGCTCCGCATTGCAAGATAATGAATTCGGGCCGCGCGGCCCGCAGAAAGCTCTCCACGCGCGGCCAGGCGGCGCGGAAATCCTGGTCATCGGCGCCGGGCCGCATCGGGATGTTGAGTTTGGTGCCCGCTGCCGCGCCGCGTCCGTGTTCGTGGGCCGCCCCGGTGCCCGGATAGAGATACCTCCCGTCCTCGTGAAGATCGGCAAAGAACATCTCGGGATCATCTTCAAAGGCATAGAACACGCCGTCGCCGTGATGGGCGTCTATGTCCACATAGGCGACACGCCTTATACCGTGCACCACCCGCAGGGTCTCGATCACCACGCCGCAATCGTTGAACACGCAGAAACCCGCCGCACCGTCGCGGCGGGCGTGATGCAGCCCGGCAATGGGCACGAAGGCGCGCCGGCACTCACCGCTTAGCACCCGCACCATCGCAGCTACCGACGTGCCCACCACATAGGCCGCCGCCTCGTAGACACCGGGAAAGGCCGGGGTGTCGCCATAGTCGAGAAAGCCCTGCCCGGTCTGCGATTGAAACTTGACCCGCTCCACGTACTCGTGGCTGTGAAAGCGCTCGATCTGCTCCTGCGTCGCCAGCGCCGGTGCACAGATCTGCACCCGTTTATCGAGTCCGAGCCGCACCGCCTCATCCCAAAAAGCCTGCATGCGATCGGACCCAAACGGGTGGCCGTGACCGAAACCGTAGAGGGCCAGTTCCTCGCCTACAAAGACGCAGACCGATTTATTCATCTCTTTAGTGAAATAACTGTTGACAGCGCTGTCTCATTTCGTACTATTAGCGCACTCAATGTACACGAGTACCGCCCGCGGCAAAACCGCGGGGATCATTAACTCAATAATTAGGAGTCACTAGACGATGCTGAATCAACTTGACGAACCTCCCGGTAGTAGTCTGCGCGACACCCGTTTGCGATGGAGCGAACAGAATTCCACGCCTGACAATCTGCTCACCCTCCATGTCAACACGGCCTTCCCCAACCGTTACCTCGCCATCGAAGGCCACAAGCTGTATCCCTTCACCACCGATATCAAACCGTTGTTCGAGACCTACCAGCGGCGCAGCCAAGTCCCGCTCTCCGATTACACCTTCGCCAATAACATCATCTGGCTGTCGCAGAAGAGCGGCTTTTACCAGATCATCGAAGACTGCTTCTGCCTGTTTTGCCTGACCGGCGACGGGCTCACCATGCCGCTGCCGCCGCTTGGCGCGCCCGAGCGTCAATACGCCGCGCTCGCCGCCTGCTTCGAGATCATGGATGGCTACAACGCCACTCCGTATCTCGGCAAGGTCGAATTCGTGTACCGCGATTTTCTTCAGGTCATGCCGCTCAGCCTCGAGGAGGACACTGTGTTCCCCACCGTGAGCGATGGCGCCTGGCTGGTGGAGCGCAGTCTCCCCGATTATATCTATTTGACCTCCGACCTGATTGATCTCAAGGGCAACGCCTACAAGACCAAGCGCAGCGAGATCAATCAGTTTAGGCGTATCCACCCCGATCACCACATGGAGACCCTGGGCCCGCAGCACTGGGACGGTATCCGCGATCTGGTCAACACCTGGCTGCAGAATCGCCTGAAGTACCTGCCCCCGACGGACATCGCCAATTTTCTCTGCACCGCCGAGCTGGAGCGCACCGCTATCAACCGCGCGCTGGAGCATTACGACCAACTGCAACTGGAGGGCCTGTGCCTGTTCATCGGCGACCGGCTGGAGGGCTTCACCTTCGCCGAGCGCATCACGTCGGACGTAGCGAGCGTGCTGGTGGAAAAAACCAACTTCATGATCCCCGGCGCGGCGCAGTACCTGTTCCGCGAACTGGCCAAGACCTACACCGACTGCATCTACATCAACGTGGGTGACGATCTGGGTCTGGAAAACTTGCGCAAGGTCAAGATGAGCTACCGGCCCGCCCTGTTCGGTGAGAAGTTCACCTTAACCCGCCACTGTGCTCCACGCTGACAGCATCGCATTTCAGGCGGCGGTTGAGATTGATCATTCGGACGGCGGGATACGTCCCGCCCGGCTGGATGATCTGCCCTCGCTGCTGGAACTGGAACAGCACTTCCCCACCGACCGGCTGTCGCGGCGCAGCCTGCGGCGGCTAATCCTCCAGGCGCAGGCCGATGTGTTTGTCTATGAAGAGAACGGCGTGGTGATAGGTGACATCGTGGTGCTGTACCGGCGCAATTCCACACGCGCTCGCTTGTACTCACTCATTGTACATCCAGCCTACCAAGGTCGCGGCATTGCCACGGCCTTGCTGAGCGCTGCCGAGCGTTCTGCCACTCAACGCGGCTGCGATGTCCTGTCGCTTGAGGTGCGGGACGACAATGGCGCAGCGTTGCGCCTCTATCAAAAGATGGGCTACACCGTGATCGCACGGGTGGAAAATTATTACGACGATCAGTCTCCCGCATTGCGCCTGGAGAAAGACGTAGTAAGTAGTAAGAAATAAGGAGCGAATATCCAGTATTATATTCACCTTGTCACCTGTAACTGTCTCTATTAACTGTCTCTATGGCCCAATACATCTACACCATGAATCGCGTCGGCAAGGTCGTGCCGCCGAAGCGCGAAATCCTCAAGGACATCTCTCTGTCGTTTTTCCCCGGCGCCAAGATCGGCGTGTTGGGTGTAAACGGCTCCGGCAAATCCACGCTGTTGCGCATTATGGCGGGGGTGGACAAGGATTATCTGGGCGAGGCGCGTCCGCAGCCGGGGATTCATATCGGTTTTCTTTCACAGGAACCGCAGCTCGATCCGGCCAAGGACGTGCGCGGTAACGTGGAAGAGGGCATCAGCGAGACCAAGGCGCTGTTGGATCGCTTCAATGAAGTGAGCATGCGTTTCGCAGAGCCACTCAGTGATGATGAGATGAACGCCTTGCTCGAAGAGCAAGCCAAGTTACAGGACGCGATAGACGCCGCTGGCGCCTGGGAACTGGAACGCACCCTGGAGATCGCAGCCGACGCCTTGCGTCTGCCGCCGTGGGAAGCGGATGTGACCAAGCTTTCCGGAGGCGAGCGCCGCCGCGTGGCGTTGTGCCGGTTGCTGCTGTCCAAACCCGACATGCTGCTGCTCGACGAGCCCACCAATCACCTCGACGCCGAATCCATCGCCTGGCTGGAGCGTTTTCTGCACGACTACCCCGGCACGGTGGTTGCGGTGACCCATGACCGCTATTTTCTCGACAACGCCGCGGGTTGGATACTGGAACTCGACCGTGGTCACGGTATCCCGTGGGAGGGCAACTACTCTTCATGGCTAGAGCAGAAGCAAAAACGCCTGGAGGTTGAAGAGAAGCAGGAGACTGCACGGCAACGCGCCATGAAAGCCGAGTTGGAGTGGGTGCGCACCAATCCCAAGGGGCGGCATGCCAAGAGCAAGGCGCGCCTGGCGGCGTTCGATGATCTCGCCTCGCAAGAGGTCCAAACACGCAACGAGACCAAGGAATTGTATATCCCGCCTGGGCCGCGCCTCGGCGACCTGGTGGTGGAGGCGAGCAATCTGCGCAAGGGTTACGGTGACCGCCTGCTGATTGATGATTTGAGTTTCAATCTGCCGCGCGGCGGCATCGTCGGCATCATCGGCCCCAACGGAGCCGGCAAGACGACCCTGTTTCGCATGATCGCCGGCCAGGAAAAACCGGACGGCGGCACGCTGCGCATCGGTGACACGGTGCAGCTCGCCTATGTGGATCAATCACGCGACTCGCTGGACGGCAAGAAAAACGTCTGGGAAGAACTCTCCAATGGTCAGGACATCATCACCGTCGGAAAATTCGAAATGCCCTCGCGTGCCTATGCAGGGCGTTTTAATTTCAAGGGGTCAGATCAGCAAAAGCTGGTAAAGGATTTATCCGGTGGTGAGCGAAACAGGCTGCATCTGGCCAAGCTGCTCAAGAGCGGCGGCAATGTATTGTTGCTCGACGAACCCACCAACGATCTGGACGTCGAAACGTTGCGCGCTCTGGAAGAGGCGCTGCTCGGCTTCCCCGGCTGCGTGGTGGTCATCTCCCACGATCGCTGGTTTCTTGACCGCATCGCCACCCACATGCTCGCCTTCGAGGGCGAGGGCATAGTCACCTGGTTCGAGGGCAACTACGCCGACTACGAGGCCGACCGTCACCGCCGCCTCGGCACCGACGCCGATCAGCCGCACCGGTTGAAGTATAAAAGGCTCACCCAGTGAAGCACTCGGGGCAGTTTCGGCCTGTAACATCAAGATACAAGGTGTGACCCCATTTCGTCCGGCACAACAAACAGCTCAACCGCCGTGCGCTCAGAGGCCAAAAGAAGGTGGACGCGCAGTGGAAACTTTACTGCCTGGAGCACAACATCGAGAAGCTGGCGCATCATGGGTATGCGCAGTAGCAAAGGGGGGATAAAACCCCGATTACGCCTACCGCGGCTCGTCCTGAGCGGGCCAGGGCAATCACTCTCGTTGCAGTAAAAATCACAATCGGTTTGTTGATGCTGAAACGGGAATGTTTCAGGTAGGGAAACTTTAGCCCGGAAATTTCTTGAAAAGGGGTTTTTTTACAGCCTCAACGGCGGAGTTCAGCGGCGCGCGGCGCTTTGCCGCGCGCCCGCTGCAACGAACAGTTGGGTGATGATGCTGGTCTAGGGTCCTTTCTCGAACTCGAACGTGAGCGTCCGGCTGCCGCTCGGCACTTGTTTCGGAATGAGCGTCTTCAGGTGCTTAGGCAGTATGCGCGGGTCAAGCAGACCGTATTTAACGAAGTCGACGAGATCAGAGAACTCCCCGTCCGAGAGCATGATCGGCGTCTGTAACAGCGGATCAAGCCGAGCGAGCACGGGTTCGATCGGGCCCGGCGGCCCCTGCAGGTCCGCCGGGAGTGCGCTCTCCGCCGGGAGTGCGCTCGGATTGTAGCTGCGCGCTGAAGCATAGGGGTCCAGGTGGTGACGGATGGCGTCCTCAAGAAGCACGAAGGCGCCGTTGTGCATGAAAGCTGGCATAACCGCAGCGTTGCGCAACGGTGCTGTCCGAAACATGTAGCGATCTGCAGGGTTCCCAGTGACCTGCTCAAGGCCAAAGTCCTCATTAGCGCCCGGCCCATCGAATACCACATTCCCAAACGAAGGGGCGACCTGCGGAACTCCGATCACGTGCTGTCTGAAGTCACTGAACATCTCGTTGGACTGTCCCGCCACTCGGTGACATTGCACACACCCTGCTTTCCCGAAAAAGAGCAGCGCGCCCTTCTTCTGGCTCTTCGTCAACGCATTGCGCTGGCCGCGGGCGAAGCGGTCGAGCGGAGCATCAGCAAAAACCATGGTGAACTCAAACTCGGCAATTGCTAAGACGAAGTGGTCGAAGTTGATGGGAGCGCCAGCCGCGATCTCAGGAAAGACCTTGCCGAACAACTTCACATACTCCCGTATTCCGTTGAGACGGCGCAGAACCTCGTTTCTGATGTCGTTGCTGTTGCCCGGAAAGCTGAACCCGGCGGTCTCGACACGCTCCGTGAGCGGGATGAACGCCTGCGCGGCCAGCAGGTGCGGCAGGTAGGAAAGAGCAAGTCCCTCGGGAGGCGGGAATTGGAATCCGGCGCCATTGTCAAATGGATCGCCTGACAACGCAGCAAACCGCGAGTTCCACATCAGCGTGGGATACAGCGCCGTGTTCGCAGCGAGCGGTGTGCGACGTTGATTGCGCGGACCCTTGCGGTTCGGGCCAACGATGAAGTTGTTGTCAATGCCGATGGCGATTGGCTGGGTATCTCCGAAGCCGTTCGTCGGCGAGTGACAACCACCGCAGGTGTTGTCGCCGTTCAGGCCGCCAACGATATCGAACCAGAGCAGCCGACCTAGCTTGGCGCGCTTCTCGTCGATCGGACGCCCGAGTTTCTGCTTGAACTTCTCCTCGATGGTGCCGGTGAATCCGTGGCTGGCGAGTGCTGCGGAGAGTGCATTGTCGATCGAGTCGTCCCGGTCCGCTTGGGCGCTTTGAAGCCCCACGAGGAGGATCACCGTCGCTGCGAAGAGGTACAACGTCGCGCTACGAATAGGGGAAACAAGGATGCCGTTTCTCATGGTAGACCTCCAATTGGCTGTTTACTTGCCTGGACACATAAATATCCCCCAACTAAAAGTGTACATCAAAAACGCCTTATATTCTGGTACACCACGCCGTATCATCTCGGGCATGCGTGCCAACATTAAGTATTTATTGAATTTATTGTAACGAGTATGGCGTCTTTATTTAATAAATCTGGCGAAGCAACTCAGTCCCTCTGAAACTGCTGGATCATGTGCGCACCCGGGTCCGCTATAAGCACTACAGCATACGTGCCGAGCAAACGGCATCCGCGCAAACTGGGGGCGCCAGAGGCGTATTCCGAGGGCTCGCAAAAAAACGGGCGCTTGCGCGCCCGTAAATTCACCCTAATGGAGTTGGGAGGATAAGTAGTTATAAGTTATAGCCGCGTTCGTTGTGTTGCGAGAGATCCAGACCTTCGGTCTCTTGCTCTTCGTTGACCCGCAGGCCCATCACGGCGTCCAAAACCTTGAGGATGACGAAACTCACTACACCGCACCAGATGATGGTCACTAATACGCCTTTGAACTGGATCAACAGTTGATCGGCAATTACCAGATCAACCTTAGAACCGCCCAAGGTCGCTGCGGCGAAGACACCTGTCAGCATGGCGCCGACAATGCCGCCCACGGCATGGACGCCAAAGGCATCCAGCGAATCGTCATAGCCTAGCGCGCGCTTCAAGCTGGACGACGCCCAGAAGCAGATCACGCCAGCCGCCACGCCAATCACGATGGCGCCCATCGGGCCGACAAAGCCCGAGGCCGGTGTAATGGCGACGAGGCCCGCAACTGCGCCGGTCACGATGCCTAATACGCTGGGCTTGCCGTGTTTCAGCCATTCGGCAAACATCCAGCCCAAGGCCGCGGCAGCGGTGGCGATCTGCGTCACTGCCATCGCCATGCCTGCGGTACCATTCGCCGCGACCGCGCTGCCCGCATTAAAACCAAACCAGCCTACCCAGAGCATACAGGCCCCGGCGACCGTCAAGGCGAGGTTGTGTGGGGGCATCGCTGTGGTGGGATAACCCTTGCGCTTGCCCAACACCAGGGCCGCTACCAACCCTGCAATACCGGCATTGATATGCACGACGGTACCGCCGGCGAAGTCGAGCACACCCCAGTCCCACATCAAGCCGCCGTCGCCGCTCCACACCATGTGCGCAATGGGGGCATACACCAGCGTCAGCCACAGCCCTATGAACCACAACATGGCGGAAAATTTCATGCGCTCGGCAAAGGCGCCGATAATCAGCGCGGGGGTAATGATGGCGAAGGTCAACTGGAAGGTGAAGAACACGGTCTCCGGGATCGTCATTGTGAGTGAGTCCACCCCGACGCCGCTCATGAAGGCCTTGTTGAGGCTGCCAAAAAAGGAGTGCAGATTGGTGACGCCTTTTTCCATGCCGCCGGTATCGAAGGCGAGGCTATAGGCATATAGCGCCCATAGCACCGTGACCAGCGAGGTGATGGCGAAACATTGCATCAACACCGAGAGCACATTCTTGCTTCGCACCATGCCGCCATAAAACAGTGCCAGGCCGGGGATGGTCATGAGGAGCACCAACGCGGTGGAGGTCAGCATCCAGGCGGTGTCGCCCGAATTCAGCGTGGGTGCCGCCGCCGGTGCAGCAACCTCCGCGGCCGGCGCAGCAGCAGGGGCCTCAACCGCTGGTGCAGTAGGCGGTACTGCGTCCTCAGCCATCACCCATGACGGGAGGCCTAAGCTCATTACCAACAACAGAACGCTCCAAATCGTTTTGTTTTTGAAAATCTTCATGTGGTTAATCCTCATCATTAGAGTGCATCCTTACCGGTCTCACCGGTGCGTATGCGCACGACCTCTTCCAAATTGAAGACAAAGATCTTGCCGTCGCCGATCTTGCCGGTGTTGGCGGCCTTGCAGATGGCCTCGATGACGCGCTCGACCAGCTCTGCGGACACTGCGGCCTCCAGTTTGATCTTGGGGAGAAAATCCACCACGTATTCGGCACCCCGGTAAAGCTCGGTGTGACCCTTCTGGCGCCCGAAGCCGCGCACCTCGGTGACCGTGACGCCCTGCACCCCGATCTCAGACAAGGCCTCGCGGACATCGTCGAGCTTGAAGGGCTTGATGATTGCTGTGACTAATTTCATTGAACCTCCTTATAGCTTACGGACAGGAAAACCTGATGTTCCATCAGCACTTTCCATGCCATGAAAAAATTAAAAATAAAAACAATCAGTTATATTAAACAGCCCCAGCACACAGAGAATTGAGGCACTATAATCGCGCCTCGTATGCAGGGCGTCGCACCAAAACGGTGCTGCGCTGGGAGATCAAGAGTCTGATGATGCGCCTGGTCAGCGCGAGAGCTGAGCTGCTATGGGGGAGAGTTGTAAAAAAAACCACTCCCGCGGTTAGACGCGGGAGTGGCGGACGAAGGGAACTAGTTGAATGTCTTGCTGACTGTCACGAAGAACACGCCATTGGAAATATCCTTGCTGTCCCCCGCACCGTTGCTGTAGGTATAAAGCGCAGAGTCCGCATTGGTGTCGCTGTAGGCCGCGGTGAAATTAAAACCGCCGAATTCCTTGGACAGGCTGATCTTGTAATCGGTGTAGTCGAGATCGCCGTAGTTCTTGATCTTTTGATGACCGATATGCAGACCCAGCATCAATTTCTCCATAACCTCGTAATTGACGTTGGCCTCCAGATAATCGGACCCCTTCGAGTCACCATTACCAGGTGGGATCGTGTTGCCATTTACACCAAAGAAGTCAGTGAGGGTGCGGGAATATTTAACATTTAGAAACTTAAATGTAACGCCCACATTGGCTTCCAGCGTGTCGTACTTTTCGCCGGGCGCGGCATTGTATTTGCCACCCGGATAGTAATACTCGAGCAACCCGGCGCTGTAACTCAGATCGTCATTGATGCTGCCACTGTACCCCCCATAAAAATCCCACTCCATACTGGTATTGTTGTAGATATTGTCGCTGACGTTGGAAGCCCAGGTGCCTAGATAGAAGCCGCTCGGATGGACCCAATCGAGACCACCTTGGATGGCCGGCTTATCCCAGGTTTGCGAAATACCGCGGAAGATATAATTGCTCGTCAAGGCGAGATTTCCGGTCAAGCTGGCGTGGGGCTCTTCCCCGGCGGTTTCGTCGGCCCAAGCAAACATTGGGCATAACAGCGCACTCAAAACCAGCACTTTTTTTGCGACTTGCATGATAAGCTCTCCCATAATTAACAGATGAAAGTAAACCCTAGCTGCTAGGGCTAACAAAGCTGTAACGGCTCGATGTACAAAGCAAGTTCCACGCCATGTGTATATATTTATTAATATCAATAGGATATGAATGTTATTGTAATTTTAAGCCTTTGCCCTGGCACCAAAATAGCGACCGTTGATAGGTCTTTTGCACCCTTACGGTGCATCTTTTGCAGGTGAACATAAGGAGGTCTTATGTCGGTTTCAACGCTACTGGACGATCTAGCCAAACAAATCAGCGAGGCCATTCCACCAGGCGCCCGCAACCTGCAGCAAGACCTCGAAAAGAACCTGCGCGCCGGGCTGAACAGTGTTTTCGCCAAGCTGAATCTGATCACACGGGAAGAATATGACGTGCAGACCGAGGTGCTGGCGCGCACCCGCGCCAAATTGCAAAAACTGGAGGAGCAGGTTGCTCATCTGGAGGGAGAACTGCTGAAAGCGCGCGAGCAGTAACTATTCTCAATGTCCTTAGCCGTCGTCTATAGCCGCGCCCAGGCCGGCATCGAGGCACCGCTGGTCACGGTGGAGGTGCACCTGTCCGGCGGGCTGCCGAGCCTGTCAATCGTGGGGTTGCCCGAAGCGGCGGTGAAAGAAAGCAAGGACCGGGTGCGCAGCGCGCTGCTCAATGCGCAGTTTGATTTTCCCGCGCGCCGCATCACCGTCAATCTCGCCCCCGCCGATCTTCCCAAGGAAGGCGGCCGCTTCGACCTCGCCATCGCCTTAGGGATATTGGCCGCTTCGGGCCAGCTTCCCTCCAAGACATTATCCCACTATGAATTCATTGGCGAGTTGGCTCTCACCGGCGAACTGCGCAGTGTGCGCGGTGCGCTACCGGTCGCCTTACAGACGCGCGAGGCCGGCCGCTCTCTGATTGTGCCGTTGATGAACGCCGACGAAGCCGCCTTGGTAAATGGCGTTAGCGTCCTGGGTGCGCGCAACGTACTGGAGGTGTGTGCGCATCTCGCCGGCCGCACACTGCTCGCGCCGCATATCTTAAAAGAGAGTTTGAACAATGAGGCCGTTGCGGATGATCTTTCCGAGGTGCGCGGCCAGCAGCATGCCAAACGCGCGTTGGAGATCGCCGCCGCGGGCGGCCACAGCCTGCTCATGATCGGCCCGCCCGGCACCGGCAAGACCATGCTGGCGAGCCGCCTATCGGGCATCTTGCCGGTGATGAGCGAGGAAGAAGCGATCGAGGCCGCTGCCATCGCCTCGGTGAGCGATCAGGGCTTCGCCGTCACCGACTGGGGCAAACGTCCTTTTCGCGCACCGCATCACACCGCATCGAGCGTCGCATTAGTCGGCGGTGGCAGCACGCCTCGGCCCGGCGAGGTGTCGCTCGCCCATCACGGCGTGCTGTTTCTCGACGAGCTGCCCGAGTATGACCGGCGCGTGCTGGAAGTCTTGCGCGAACCGCTGGAATCCGGCCGCATCACCATCTCGCGCGCCGCGCGGCAGTCCGAATTTCCGGCACGCTTTCAATTGATCGCGGCCATGAATCCCTGTCCGTGCGGTTATCTCGGCGATCAAAGCGGGCGTTGCCATTGCACCGCCGACCAGGTGCAACGTTACCGCGCGCGCATCTCCGGCCCGTTGCTGGATCGCATAGACATGCACGTGGAGGTGCCCAAGGTGCCGCGCGAAAAACTGCGCGCGAGGCCGGATGAGGCTGTGGGGACGACACAGCAGATGCGTGTCCGGGTTGAACAGGCGCGTGTGCGGCAAATGCAACGTAACGGCAAACCCAATGCCACCCTCAAAAATCGCCAAATCGAAAAACACTGCCGCCTGAACGAAGCCGACCAGGGACTCCTTGAACAGGCGATTGAACGCTTGGGGCTGTCGGCGCGCGTGTATCACCGCATCCTGAAGGTAGCGCGCACCATCGCCGATCTCGCGGGCAGTGAGGATATCCACACGGCGCACCTCACCGAGGCGATTTCTTACCGGCGGCTGGATCGGCCGATCGCTCGTTAGCAGGCTGTTGTAAAACAGCCTGCGTGCGGCCCATGGATGGGCCGCCATTTTTCAAACACGCTGTATGTGTTTGAAAAATGGAGAAAGCGAAAAATCACACTTTTTCGTTTTCGTGTTGAAAAAGGCCAAGGAAGGCCTTTTTTAACATCCTGTTAGATAAAGCTAGACCTACACCTTACCCGCCAGATTTTTAGCAAGTCCGGTATAGTCAGCCGGCGTCAGCGCAAGCAGTCGCGTCTTGGCGTCTTCGGGCATTTCCAGGGAGGCTATAAAATCATGCAGCGACTCTTTGTCAATGCGACGACCGCGGGTCAGCATCTTGAGTTTTTCGTAAGGCTCGGGAATGCCGTAACGGCGCATCACGGTCTGCACAGCTTCCGCCAGCACTTCCCAGTTGGCGTCGAGATCGGCCTTGATGGCCTTAGTGTTGATTTCCAATTTAGCGATGCCTTGTAAGCACGTTTGATAGGCGAGCACGCTGTGGGCGACACCGACACCGAGATTACGTAGCACGGTGGAGTCGGAAAGATCACGCTGCCAGCGCGAAATCGGGAGCTTGTCACGCATAAAACCGAGCAGCGCGTTGGCGAGACCCAGGTTGCCTTCCGAGTTTTCAAAATCTATCGGATTGACCTTGTGGGGCATGGTGGAGGAACCGGTCTCACCCTTAACCACTTTTTGCTTGAAATAACCCAGTGAAATATACCCCCATATATCACGGTTAAAATCGAGCACCACGTTATTGAAGCGGCTCATGGCGTCAAACAGCTCGGCCAGCGCGTCGTGCGGCTCAATCTGGGTAGTGTAGGGATTCCAATTCAGTTCCAGGCTACGCACGAAATTTTCCGCCACCATCGGCCAGGCGATCTCAGGGTAGGCGATGTGGTGCGCGTTGTAATTCCCTACCGCACCGTTGAATTTTCCGAGCAAGACCACTTCCGCGAATTGTTTTCGCTGCCGGCGCAGGCGCACCATGCTGTTGGCCATTTCCTTGCCCAGCGTGGTCGGCGAGGCGGGCTGGCCGTGGGTGCGAGCCAGCATGGCCTGTCCGGCGTGCTGTTTTGCGAGCTTTTTAAGCTCCGCGATGAGCTCATCCATGAGCGGCAGTATCACCTGTTCACGCGCCTCGCGCAGCAGCAGCGCATAGGCGAGATTGTTGATGTCCTCCGAGGTGCAGCCGAAGTGAAGAAACTCGTCCACCGCGCGCAACTCTTTATTATCCTTGATCTGCTCCTTGAGAAAATACTCGATCGCCTTCACATCATGATTGGTGGTGCGCTCGATCTCCTTGACGCGGCGCGCGTCTTCGAGACTGAACCGGTCCAGAATCTTGTTGAGCTTCGCATTGGCCTTCTCGCTGAACGGCGGGACCTCAGTGACAGCGGGTTCCGCGGCCAGCCACTGCAGCCAGCGCACCTCGACCAGCACACGGTAACGGATCAGCCCAAACTCGCTGAAGTAGGGACGCAGTTCGGCGGTCTTGTTGCCATAACGTCCGTCTAGTGGGGAAATGGCGGTAAGATCAGAAAGTTCCATCCGATTAGGGTAGCGTTAAACATTGCGGAATCCTAGTCTTGACTGAAAAAAAATCCGAAAAGAGATAAACTATCATTCTATTATAAGGAACCTCTGAATAGCTCAGAGGTTCCTGCGGTGCAGGGATGCCCCGCCATTTTTCAAATACGGGAGTGTTTGAAAAATGAAGAAAGGCAAAAACCATGTTTTTTGCTTTTCGCCTCTGAAAAATCCCAAGGACGGGTTTTTCAGAGTTTCATAAATGGAAATCAATAGACAGTGCTAGACGCTTACCGCAAACACGCCGCCGAGCGCGCGGCCCAAGACTTGCCGCCGCTGCCACTCAACGCCAAGCAGACCGCTGAGCTGGTGGAGTTATTGAAAAACCCGCCCGCCGGTGAGGGCGGGTTTTTGCTCGAACTGATTACCCAGCGCGTGCCGCCGGGCGTAGATCAGGCGGCCTACGTAAAGGCCGGTTTTCTTACCGCCATAGCCAAGGGTGAGGCGTCCAGCCCGCTCATTACGCGCCAGCAAGCCACCGAACTACTCGGCACCATGCTGGGCGGTTACAACATCCACCCGTTGATTGATCTGTTGGATGACGCCGAGCTCGCACCGCTTGCCGCGCAGGCGCTCCAACATACGCTGCTCATTTTCGATGCCTATCACGACGTGGCTAATAAGGCCAGAACGAACCCCCAAGCAAAACAGGTATTGCAGTCTTGGGCCGAGGCGGAGTGGTTCACGCGCCGCGCCGCGCTACCCGACACACTCACCGTTACGGTGTTCAAGGTGCCGGGCGAAACCAACACGGACGATCTCTCGCCCGCCTCCGAGGCGTGGAGCCGTCCGGATATTCCACTGCACGCCAAGAGCATGTTGATTAACAAGATGCCTGACGCACTTGGCACCATAGAATCGCTCAAATGCAAAGGTCATCCCATCGCCTACGTGGGCGATGTGGTCGGCACTGGCTCGTCGCGCAAATCGGCCATCAACTCGGTGTTGTGGCACACCGGTCACGACATCCCTTATATGCCGAACAAACGCCAGGGCGGCGTGATCCTGGGTGGCAAGATCGCGCCGATTTTTTTTAATACAGCGGAAGATTCCGGCGCGTTCCCCATCGAGTGCGCGGTGGACAGGCTCAACACCGGCGATGTGATTACGATTCATACGCGCGCCGGGCGCATTACCGATGAAAAAGGCGAGGAACTGGCGCGCTTTGAACTGAAACCCGCCACCCTGCCCGACGAAATCCGTGCCGGCGGACGCATTCCCTTGATTATCGGCCGCGCGCTCACCGACAGGACGCGCGAGCAGTTGGGCCTGGATTGCTCGCCGGTATTTATCCGTCCACAAGCGCCCAAAGATAGCGGCAGAGGTTATACGCTTGCCCAGAAGATCGTCGGGCGCGCCTGCGGCGTCAAAGGCGTGCGCCCGGGCACCTATTGCGAACCGCGTATGGCTACGGTGGGTTCGCAAGACACCACCGGTGCCATGACGCGCGACGAATTGAAGGAGCTTGCCTGCCTCGGTTTCTCGGCGGACTTGGTCATGCAAAGCTTCTGCCACACGGCAGCCTACCCGAAACCGGTGGACATTGAATTACAACACGAGCTACCGGATTTCATCCGCACGCGTGGCGGCGTTGTGCTACGGCCTGGCGACGGCATCATCCATTCCTGGTTGAACCGTATGCTGCTCCCAGACACGGTCGGCACTGGCGGCGATTCGCACACGCGCTTCCCCATCGGCATCAGCTTCCCGGCGGGCTCCGGCCTGGTCGCCTTCGCCGCCGCCTTGGGCGTAATGCCGCTCAACATGCCTGAATCTGTGCTGGTGCGCTTCAAAGGCACGATGCAACCCGGCATCACCTTGCGCGATTTGGTGAACGCCATTCCGTATGTTGCCTTGCAAAAAGGTCTGCTCACGCTCGACAAACAAGGCAAGAAAAATATCTTCTCAGGGCGCGTGATGGAGATCGAGGGGCTGCCTGACCTCAAGATAGAACAGGCGTTTGAATTTTCCGATGCCTCGGCGGAGCGTTCGGCCAACGGTTGCACCGTGCGCCTCAACAAAGAACCGGTGATTGAATATTTAAATTCCAACGTCACGCTGTTGAAGTGGATGATCGCCAATGACTACGAAGATAAACGCACTTTGGAGCGACGCATCCAGACGATGCAGGCGTGGCTCGCCAAGCCCGAATTGCTTGAAGCCGACAAAGACGCGGAATACGCCGAGGTTCTCGAAATTGATTTGAATCACATCAAGGAACCGCTGCTCGCCTGTCCGAATGACCCGGACAACATCAAGCCGCTCTCGGAGGTCG
>DATMXC010000074.1:0-4118 GCA_035561915.1 Gammaproteobacteria bacterium | reverse complement strand
ACCCTTCGCGACGATCGGGATTTTGAAAAACACGTTGATTATATACACTGGAACCCGGTGAAACACAGTCATGTCGTGCGTGTGGCGGACTGGCCGTATTCGACATTTCACAGCTTGGTCGAGTGAGGTATTTATCCAATAGATTGGGCAGGCGGTGATGAAAATGTGCTCGGATATGTGGACTGACATGCGGCGCAATGCTCTTCAGTTATTGCGCCCTACGCTGGGTTACGTTCCTCAAACCGGCCTACCGTACTACCTCTGAGTCTTGTAATAGCTAATCAAGCCATTGGTAGACGAGTCGTGTGATGTGACCTGCGCCGCACCTTCTGACGTACAGGGATGTACTAATGTCGCGGGAGGCAGGATGCCGGGAGCGACCAGCTCGGGTAGAATTTTTTGCGCAAGTTGTTTACCTAACTCCACGCCCCATTGATCGTAGGAGTTGATATTCCAGATCACGCCCTGCACAAAGATTTTGTGTTCATAAAGGGCGATTAGTGAGCCTAGGTTTCTCGGCGTTATTTTTTTAATCATAATAGAATTGGTAGGTTTGTTGCCAGCGAAGACCTTATGCGGCAACAATTCTTCCAGTGCTTCCACGTTCATGCCCGCCTTGACAAGTTCCGCACGCGCCTCTTCCTCTGTCTTGCCCTTCATTAACGCCTCGGGCTGGGCGAAAAAATTTGACAGCAGGATTCTATGGTGATCGCCGATGGGATTATGCGTTTCTATCGGCGCGATAAAGTCGGCGGGGATAAGCGGAGTGCCCTGGTGCAGTAATTGATAAAAGGCATGTTGCCCGTTGGTGCCGGGCTCGCCCCAGATCACGGGCCCTGTTGAATAGTCTACACATTCGCCGTCGCGTGTGACGCTCTTGCCGTTGCTCTCCATATCGCCTTGTTGAAAATAGGCGGGGAAGCGGTGCAGATACTGGTCGTAAGGCAAAATGGCGTGGGTCTGCGCACCGAAAAAGTTGTTATACCAAATACCGAGCAACGCCAGAATCACCGACATGTTTTTTTCAAACGGTGCGCTACGAAAGTGCTCATCCATGTCATGTGCGCCGGCGAGCAATTCTTCAAAATTATCCATGCCGATATAGAGCGCGATGGGCAGGCCGATGGCCGACCATAGCGAATAACGCCCGCCAACCCAATCCCAAAACTCAAACATGTTGCGGGTGTCAATGCCAAACTGTGCGACTGCTTTTGCGTTGGTCGAAACCGCGACAAAATGCTTGGCCACCGTTGTTTCGTCCCGGGCAGCTTTTAAAAACCATGCGCGCGCAGCGTGGGCGTTAGTCAGTGTCTCTTGGGTTGTGAAGGTCTTGGAGGCAATAATAAACAGCGTGGTTTCAGGGTTGAGCCGTTTGAGGGTTTCGGCGATATGCGTGCCATCCACGTTGGATACGAAATGGGCACGCAGCCCCGGTTTTGCGTAAGGTCTGAGGGCCTCACAGACCATCACCGGACCGAGATCGGAGCCGCCGATGCCAATATTAACGAAGTCGGTAATGGTCTTGCCTGTATAACCCTTCCAGTCGCCGCTACGCACCGATTCCGTGAATGCCTTCATCTGCGCCAGTACCCGATTGACTTCGGGCATCACGTCTACACCGTTAACCAGAACAGGCCGGTTGGAACGATTGCGCAATGCGACGTGCAGCACGGCGCGATGCTCCGTGACGTTAATCTTTTCACCGGAAAACATACGTTCTACCCAGGTCTTGAGATCGGCCTGTCTCGCCAGCGCGAACAGCAGAGACAAGGTCTCTTCAGTGATGCGGTTTTTTGAGTAATCGAGCAGGGTGTCCTTAAATACGAGGGAATATTTTGTAAAGCGCTGCGGATCGGCCGCAAATAGATCGCGCATGCGCAACGGCGCGATCTTTTTATGATGCACCTGCAGAGCCAGCCAGGCCTTAGATTGCGTTAACGTGCTCACACTACGTTTTGCTAATAGACGCAGACATCACTGCCGATCTCGCCTTCCAGATTCAACTCATTGCGCCAGCATTGATATTCGCGCTCGAACAACCGGTTGGCCTCGGCGGGACCCCAGGCGCCAGCCGGATAGGAGTGAATAAAATCACGCTCCATGGACCACGTCTTCAAGATCGGGTCCACCACCTTCCAAGCCCAGCGCACCTCGTCATAGCGCAGGAACAGCGAGTGATCGCCTTCTATCACATCCAGCAATAAGGCCTCATAGGCATCGAGTTGGGCCTCGAATTCCTGACGATAACTGGCATCGAGGCTCACGGTGCGGGTATGCATCTTGAGGCCCGGCAGCTTGGCCTGGATCTCGACGCGCAGGAATTCTTCGGGTTGTATGCCGAGCAAGATCCAGTTGGGACGCAACTGTTCCGTCACAGTTTCACGGAATAGCTGCTGCGGCGCATGCTTGAAGCGGATAGCGATATAGGAGGTCGGCTTGGCCATGCGCTTGCCGGTGCGCACATAAAACGGCACGTTGCGCCAGCGCCAGTTGTCGATGTAGAACTTGATCGCCGCATAACTCTCCGTGGTGCTGTTCGGCGCGACACCTTTTTCATCGAGGTAACCGGCGACCTTTTGGCCGTCTACTGTGCCGCGCCCGTATTGGGCACGAAAGGCATGGGCATGTACGGCGCTCTGCGGGATAGGCCGGATGGATTTCAACACCTTCACCTTCTCGTCGCGCAGCGACTCGGCATCCATGTTGGCCGGCGGCTCCATGGCCACCAGGGTCAACATCTGCAACAGATGGCTTTGCAGCATGTCGCGCAGCGCGCCTGCGCCGTCGTAATAATCCGCGCGCCCGGCGATGCCCTGGGTTTCTGAATGGGTGATCTGCACGTGGTCAATGTAATTGCGGTTCCACAACGGCTCCAGCATGATATTGGCAAAGCGGAACACCAACACGTTCTGCACCGTACCCTTGCCGAGGTAGTGGTCAATGCGAAAAATCTGTTGCTCTGAAAAATGCCGGTGCAGGCGCTCTTCCAGGGTCTGGGCGCTCTCCACGTCATAGCCAAACGGCTTTTCGATGACCAGCCGCCGCCAGCCGCCATCCTCTTGATGCAGACCGGCGTCGGCCAGGTGCTGGCTCACTGTTGAAAATTCGGCCGGACGGATTGCCATGTAAAACACCACATTGCCCGGGAAATGGTCAGTGGTTGTGAGCGTATCTTTCAGGCGACGATAGGACTCGACATCCTCGAGATCGCCGTGGAAATAGTGCAGCCGCTCACGGAAATGGGCGAAAACTTGTTCATCCAGCCCTTTCCGGACGCGGGTCTTTAATAAACCGGCCACTTCGTCACGCCACTGCTCAGTGGTCCATTCGCGCCGCCCGAAGCCCACGATCACCATGCCTTCCGGCAAACGCATCGCCTGTTCGAGATGGTACAGGGCCGGCAATAATTTATTCTGGGAAAGGTTGCCGGTCGCGCCGAAGATGACAAAGGTGCAAGGTTCAATCATGATTTTTTATCCTTCGTGTGTGAGGCATGACCGCCAAAGGCGTTGCGCATCAGCGACAGCAGCCGATAACCATAACCGCTGTCGCGGCTTGCAAAGCGCATTTGCAGCGCGAGCGTCATGACTGGGGTGGCGATGCCTTGATCCACGCCCTCGATGGCGGTCCAACGCCCTTCGCCGGAGTCGTCCACCTTGGCTGAGAATTGCTCAAGGAATTGATCGGCACTCTGCGCACCTTTGCTGTTCAAGGCCTCGGCGGTGAGATCGAGCAGCCAACTGCGCACAACGGAACTGTGGCGCCACAACTCAGTGATCTCTGCAAGATCGAGATTAAATTCCTGTTTACCGTGCAGCAAGGACAATCCCTCGGCAAAGGCCTGCATCATCCCGTATTCGATGCCGTTGTGGATCATCTTGGTGAAGTGCCCGGCGCCGACAGGACCGACGTGAGCCCAGCCCCGATCAGGCGCGGGGGCGAGCACTTTCAGCACCGGCGTCAGCACGGCGGCGGTCTCTTTGCTGCCGCCCACCATCAGGCAGTAGCCATTGGCCAACCCCCAAACACCACCCGAAGTGCCCGCGTCCATAAAACCGATACCGAGCTTGGCGAGCAGCGCGCCGCGCCGTTCGCTGTCGTGATAGTTGGAGTTGCCG
>DATMXC010000073.1:0-6323 GCA_035561915.1 Gammaproteobacteria bacterium | reverse complement strand
GGTGAGGTGGAGCAGTGCGGCAACGGCGCGCGCTGTTTCGCACGCTACGTGCGCGACCAGGGATTGACCACCAAAAACGAACTCGTCGTGGAGACGATGTGCGGTGTGATCCGGCCCCGCATCGAAACCGATGGACAGGTGAGTGTGGAGATGGGCGTGCCACGCACCAATCCAAAAGACATTCCCTTTGTGGCGGAAGCGGAATCATTGAGCTATGCTGTTACGGTAAATGGCCAGAGCGTCGAATTGAGCACGGTGTCCGTGGGCAATCCTCATGCGGTATTGCGGGTCGAGGATGTGAGCCGTGCACCGGTGGCCGAGTTGGGGCCGTTACTGGAATCCCACGCCCGGTTTCCCGCACGGGTCAATGTGGAGTTTATGGAGGTGGTGGATCGTTCGCATATCCGGTTGCGCGTTTATGAGCGTGGTGTGGGCGAGACGCTGGCCTGCGGAACCGGCGCTTGCGCCGCTATGGTGGCGGGTCGTCGGCAAGGGTGGTTAGATGAGAAGGTGGCAGTTGATTTGCCGGGAGGAAGGTTACTGGTGAGTTGGCAGGGGCCGAATGCGCCGGTATGGATGACCGGGCCCGCGGCCCGCGTATTTGAGGGGAGTCTCGAACTATGACCACACAACAAAGACACGGGTTGGCGGAAGGGCTGAGCGACAAGGAGGT
Organism: Gammaproteobacteria bacterium; assembly: GCA_035561915.1. Taxonomy (GTDB): domain Bacteria; phylum Pseudomonadota; class Gammaproteobacteria; order SURF-13; family SURF-13; genus JACPZD01. Next base: position 5,650 of record DATMXC010000073.1, on the reverse strand, counting down.
GATTGAATACCTGCAGGCGCATCCCGATTTCTTCATCACTCATACCCATCTGTTGGCGGATCTGGTAGTACCGCACGAAAGCGGCGGCGCGGTTTCGCTGATCGAACGTCAGGTAGCGGTGCTGCGTGATCAGAACCGTCAGGCGCGCCGAGAGCTTGCCGAGCTGGTGCAGATCGCGCGCGACAATGATCGTCTCAATGAATGTTTGCAACGTTTTGCGCTGGCCGTGATGGGGTGCGCTACGCTGAGTGAAATCTTCAACACGTTGTACGACACACTGCGGAGCGATCTGAATGCAGATGCTGTCGTCTTGCGCCTATTTGGGAATGGCGCGGCCGTCCTGGAAGACGCCGAGCTGGTGAATGCCGCCTGGGTGGCGCGTGATGCGGCGGAACTGGAGATATTCAGAAAAATACTGGAAGCCGGAAAGCCGGTGTGCGGCAGACTCTCTCCTGCCCAATTGCATTATCTATTCGGTTCGCAGGCTAAGGATATCGCCTCCGCCGTCCTTTTGCCGCTGCATCCGGGGGGTCAAGATGGTTCTTCACTCAGTTACGGCTTACTTGCCATCGGTAGTCATAATGGCGAACGTTTTCACCCGGCCATGGGGACGGTATTTCTCAGCCATCTGTCCGCGCTGCTCAGCCGGGCCTTGCACCCACACCTAGCGTAGTCACGTGCAGGACACTGAACACGTTTGGCTGGAGCGTTTTTTCAACCATCTCATCCACGAGCGGAATCTCTCGCCCCACACAGTAACGGCCTACCGTCACGATCTGGAAAGACTGGTTGAATTTTGCGATGCCGGAAATATTTCCGAGTGGCGTGCATTGAACGGCCACCAGGTACGCGGCTTTGTGAGCAGCGGTCAACGCAGCGGTTTGGGCGGCCGCAGTCTGCGGCGGCGGTTGTCCGCGGTGCGCGCGTTCTACAATTATCTGCTGCGCGAAGCGGCGCTTTCCAACGTACAGGGACGTGCTAGTGTCGCAGGAGGCAGGATGCCGGGAGCGATCAGCAATCCGGCGTTGGGCATTCTCGCGCCTAAGTCGGGGCGGCGGCTGCCGGCTACCCTGGATGTGGATCAAATGGCGCGCTTGCTGGATATAAAAATGACGGAAGGACTGGCGTGCCGCGACCACGCGCTGATGGAGTTGTGCTACTCCTCCGGCCTGCGTCTAGCCGAGCTGGTCGGGTTGGATGTGCGGGATATTGATCTCACCGACGCCACGGTGCGCATCACCGGCAAGGGCAATAAGGTGCGTGTCGTACCGATTGGCCGCTATGCCCGTAGCGCGCTGCGGGCTTGGCTTAAGGAGCGCATCAAGTCTGCGAAAGAAGACGAGCCAGCGCTGTTCGTCGGCCGGCACGGGAAGCGCTTGACCGGGCGCGCGGTGCAGTTACGGGTGCACGAGTGGTCCCAACGGCAGGGGATGGACACGCCGGTTCATCCGCATCAGTTGCGGCATTCTTTTGCGAGCCACCTGCTGGAATCGTCCGGCGACCTGCGCGCAGTGCAGGAGCTGCTAGGCCATGCCGACATCAGCACCACCCAGATCTATACCCACCTCGACTTTCAGCACCTGGCCAAGGTGTATGATAAGGCGCACCCTCGTGCTAAAAAACAGAGGAAGGATACAAGATAAAAGAGTAAACGGTTTGTTGCTGTTTTGGTTTTTAACTTGTATCTTGCATCTTTTCCATTGTCCTTGTAGGCATGCGCAAACTTCCCTCCGCCGTTATCCTGTTGGGCACGGTCAGCCTATTAAACGACATGGCCAGCGACATGATTATGCCGTTGCTACCCGTGTTTTTGACGGCCACACTTGGTGCGGGTCCTGCCATTCTTGGTTTGATTGAGGGAGTCGCCGAGTCTACCGCAAGCCTGCTTAAACTATGGGCCGGCCGGCTCGGCGACGGCGGCGTGGGGCATAAGCCGCTGGCGGTGACCGGCTATGCGTTATCGAATCTGGTGCGACCTCTGCTAAGTGTGGCGGGCAGCTGGGGTGTAGTGATGGCGGTGCGCTTCGCAGACCGTGCCGGTAAAGGGTTGCGCACCTCGCCGCGTGACGCGCTGGTATCGGGTTCGGTCAATGTCGATCAGCGCGGACAGGCATTCGGCCTGCATCGCGCCATGGATCACACGGGCGCGTTCATCGGGCCGCTGTTGGCGAGCGGCCTGCTCGCATACGGACTCACCATGCAGCAGGTTTTTTTGGCCTCAGTAGTCCCTGGGGTATTGGCGGTCGCTTTGTTGGCGTTTGGATTGCGCGTCGCGCACGCCGCCGAGCGCCGCGTGACACCGCCTCCGTTGCAGTGGTCTTTGCTGCATACCAGACTACGCGCGATGGTCATCACTGCGGGGAGCCTCGCCCTGGTGGCCGTGCCGGATGCGTTTCTCATTCTATGGTTGGTTCAGCAGGGCGTTACCCTGTTTTGGATTCCCATCCTGTGGGCCTTTGCCCATGCCGTGCGCGCTTTGGTCGCCTTACCCACCGGACGTTGGTCGGACCATCATGGGCGCGTTCCTGTGGTGTTGGGGGGCTGGAGCGCGCGTGCGTTGTTGCTGATAGGCCTGCCCTTCGTCAGTCATCCGGTGGCTGTGATCGCCGTGTTTTTTCTCTACGCCGCCTCGACTGCCGCTACGGAAGGCGCGGAACGTGCGGTGATTGGCGATTTCGCCGGGAAGGGGGCTCAAGGCACGGCGTTTGGGCTTTATAATATGACGGTCGGTCTGTTGGCGTTGCCGGGTGCGCTGTGGTTTGGGGCGGTGTGGGAATTCTTTGGGATGAGCGTGGCGTTTGTCATTTCCGGCGCGCTGACGTTGTGCGTGGCCATTGCCCTTTATGTGTTGACGCGCGCACCGCTGGCTGTCAATCGCTAAATTGCTCGCGCAAAGACGCCAAGGCGCAAATAAAGTAGTCTTAAACTTTGTTAGCGATTTTTTGGACCCTTTGCGTCTTTGCGCCTTAGCGTGACACGGGTTGAATTATAGAATTAACTAAATATGGATTTTCTTAATCTCACCCCACTGCTGGACTGGATCACCCTGCACCCGCACTGGGCCGGGGCGGCGGTCTTCCTGATATCGCTGGCCGAGTCCCTGGCTTTCGTTGGCCTTTTTATTCCCGGCACTATCGTGATGTTTGGCGTGGGAGCGTTGATCGCCGCCGGAGCGTTGGAGCTTTGGACGACACTGGGGCTCGCCGCGGCAGGGGCCGTGGCGGGTGATGGGATCAGCTATTGGCTCGGCCATCACTATCATGAACAGTTGCGGGTGATGTGGCCGTTCAGCCGCTATCCGAAGATGCTGCCCCGCGGCGAAACCTTTTTTCACAGGCATGGCGGGAAGAGCGTGCTACTCGGCCGCTTCGTGGGGCCGGTGCGCCCCGTGATTCCGGTGGTAGCCGGCATGCTGGGGATGCCTCCAGCACGCTTCTTCGTGGTCAATGTCCTTTCGGCGTTGGCTTGGGCGCCGGGCTATATATTACCCGGCGTGATCTTCGGCGCCTCGCTCAGTCTCGCCTCGGCGGTGGCCTCGCGTTTGGCGGTGCTGGTCGTGACAGTGCTTCTGTTGTTATGGTTTACCGTGTGGCTGGTACGGCGGATGGTCAGTCTGCTGCAGCCGCGTGCGGAAGAGATGGCGACACGACTGCTGGCCTGGAGCCGCTCGCATTCCGTATTAGGTGGGATTACAGCAGTGCTGGTGGACCCACAGCGGCCGGAGGCGCGCGGCATGCTGATATGGGCGGCGCTGCTGATTCTGTTAGTAACGGGTACCCTCGCTCTGCTTGAGACGCAATGGATGGGCGCGCCGCTGGCGCACGCAGATACCGCCGTGTTCTACATCATGCAGGGGTTGCGCACACCGTGGGCCGATAAGGTAATGGTGTTGCTCGGTGAGCTGGGCAGCGGCCGTGCACTAGGGGCTGTCGAGGTGTTGGTATTAGTCGGCTTGCTTGCGCAGCGTCACTGGCACGCCGCCGCACATTGGCTCGCCGCCGGGGCGTTCGGCGTGGTGTTGGTTGCGGCGCTCGAACTCGCTCTGCAAGTGCCACGTGGCAACGGCTTCTCCGTGGCAGCAACGCCGGTTCCATTCTCGCATGCACACATGAGCGTGGTCGTATATGGGTTCCTGGCCGTGCTGGTTGCGCGCGAGTTGCCGGTACCTCTGCGTTGGATACCTTACACCCTGGCTAGCGTAATGGTGATTGCGGTGGCTCTGTCGCGTCTTTATCTTGGTACGCAGGGGTTAACGGAATTGTTGGCCGGTGTGGTCGTGGCCCTCATCTGGTCGGCGTTGCTGGGGGTAAGTTACCGGCGTCACCCCGGCGCTCCGGTACGCACATCGGCGATCATCAGCGCCGCGGCCGCGGCATTATTCATCAGCGTCGGCGGGTACATCGCTCAACAGTATGGGCGCGATCTGCAGAGCTATACCCAACAACACAGGGTCCATGCACTCGGCGCGCAAGACTGGTGGGAGCGTGACTGGCAAGAACTGCCCGCCTATCGTATAGATTTGCGCGGTGAGCCAAGCGAGCCCCTGACCTTACAATGGGTGGGATCGTTGACCGACTTGCAGGCTCGCCTGGAGACACAAGGGTGGAGCGTGCCTCCTGCATCAGGCCCCGCAACATTTTTGTTGTGGTTGTCGCCCAGTCCTGAACTTGCGCAACTCCCGGTGTTGCCGAAGGTGCATGATGGGCGTCATGAGTCCTTGCTGATGATAAAACCTGCGCCGGAGGCGAACCGGCGGCTGGTGTTACGGTTGTGGAATGCCGATACAGTATTGCGCGAAGGCGGCGCCGGAATATGGGCGGGCAACGTGACGCGAGAACACCTCAGTTCGTCATTCCCCTTATTCACCGTCGCTCGTGCTGAACCGGAGGTCAATGGACTGCTCGATGCATTGCAGGGCGCACTCGGCGGTCTCTCCTCGCGGAAGGTGCAGCGTACCCTGCTGAGCACGGTTGCTGCGGGCAGATGGAATGGCGAGATACTGTTGGTACGGCCTCAACAGCCCGAGGTGCCGTGAGCGAATAAGAAAAAATGAGGGTTGGGAAAAATGATTCACCGCAGAGGGCGCGGAGGAAAATAAAACTGCCCCGCTAATCTTAGTCCTCGGTGTCCTCTGCGGTGTGCTTGCTGGCACTGTCCAAAACCACCGCGATGTGCTCCAAGCGTTGCAGCCCATCGTCCATCTCCAGTAACATCTGCTTCTCTGGCAAATCAACAGGCAACAGTTCTGCGAGGCGATAACTCAACCCATTCACCTGCGTGGCTTGTTGTGGCATACCGGGAGAATGATAACCGGTTCGTTCATTCAACTCCTTGAGTAGAGCGACCAGCATTTGCAAACGCGCCGGTACCGGCTGCTCCGGCGCATCGGGCAGCATTTCCACATTGCCTGTCAAAAGCCGATTCGGCATCAACGCCCGGGAGCGGATACGAAATCGCTGCTCGCCCCGGCAGGTAATGCCCAACAAGCCATCCTCACGCTGAGTCCAGCCGGTGATTTTCGCCAGCGTGCCGACTTCATGGATATCGGTCGCCTGCCCCACTTCCTCGCCGGAGCGGATCAGGCACACGCCGAATCCGCTGTCCTGTTTCAGACAGGCGCTCACCATGTCCAAATAGCGGGCTTCAAAGA
>DATMXC010000072.1:0-4591 GCA_035561915.1 Gammaproteobacteria bacterium | reverse complement strand
GCGGCGGTCAATCGCGCAAAATACGTGGTAGAGAATTACCCGCGCACACCCGCAGTCCCTGACGCCTTGGGCGTCATGGCCAGGGCCTACAAGATCATGGGGATTGACGATTTATCGGCCGATGCGCTGCGGGTGCTGGAGGTGAATCAGCCCAATCACCCCGACATCGCAGAGGTGAAAGGCCTGGTGGTGAAGTAGGCCGATTTTTCTATAAAAACAACATTCACCGCGGAGGACGCAGAGGAATATGATCAAATGGGTTTGATTTTGCCTCTGCGTCCTCCGCGGTGAGCGGTTCTTTTCTGAGCGCCTAGATCGCGTCCCGATCCTGTTCGCCGGTGCGGATTCGTACCACGCGCTCGACGTTGGTGATGAAGATCTTGCCGTCGCCGATCTTGCCGGTGCGCGCCGCGTTGGTGATCGCCTCAATGGCGCGCTCCACCTGTTCAGCGGCGAGCACAACCTCCAGTTTCACCTTGGGGAGGAAATCCACCACATACTCGGCGCCGCGGTAGAGTTCGGTATGACCCTTCTGGCGGCCGAAGCCCTTGACCTCGGTTACGGTCATGCCGGTGATACCCATCTCCGACAGCGCCTCGCGTACATCGTCTAGTTTGAAGGGTTTGATGATTGCTTCGAGTTTTTTCATATTGTCATCCTCAGTGCCAGTTTCTCTGCTGGGTATTCCTTATTATCCATACCCGATCCCCTACTGTCGTCCGCCCCAGGTAATAGGATAGCGCCGATCGCGTCCAAAGGCACGCTGCGTGATACGCACCCCGGGCGCCGCCTGGCGCCGCTTATATTCGTTGCGGTCGACCATTTGGATCACCCGGCGCACTGTCTGCTCGTCGAAACCGGCGGCCACGATATCCTCCGGGCGCTTGTCCCGCTCAACATACATCTCCAGGATGGGATCGAGTATAGGGTAGGGCGGTAGGGCGTCTTCGTCTTTCTGGTTGGGGGCGAGTTCGGCGCTGGGCGGGCGCTCGAACACCCGGCGCGGAATGACGGGGTGGATGCCGTTACGATACTCCGCGATCCGGTACACCAGCATCTTCGGCGTATCCTTGAGCGGCGCAAAGCCGCCCGCCATGTCGCCGTAAAGTGTCGCGTAACCGACCGCCATTTCGCTCTTGTTGCCGGTGGAGAGCACGATCCTGCGCTTTTTGTTGGCGATCGCCATCAGGATCACGCCGCGGCAACGGGCCTGAATGTTCTCCTCCGCGACATCGGCGGGCAGGCCGGTAAACTCTTCCTTGAGGCTTTCCAAAAAGGCCTGAAAGGCAGGCTCGATGGAGATGACACTGTAGTGCACCCCCAGCGCCTGCGCGATACTCCCGGCATCCTCAATGCTTATCTGCGCGGTATAGCGCGACGGCATCATCACCGCCTCGACACGCTCAGCGCCGATCGCATCCACCGCGATGGCCAGGGTCACCGCCGAATCAATCCCTCCGGAAAGGCCGATCACCACTCCGCTGAAGCGGTTTTTCTCGATGTAATCACGAACCCCCAGCACCAGCGCCCGATAGGCGCCTTGCGCCTCCGGCAAGGGCGCGGCGCACTCGGCGGGGAGGAGGGTGATGGTTTTGTTAACCGCAATATCGAGCGGATAGAGCCCCTCTGCGAAGGCGGGCGCGCGCAGCACCACTGCGCCGCTTGCGTCCACGGCCAGCGATTCGCCGTCAAACACCAGCTCGTCTTGCCCCCCCACCAGGTTGACATAGACGATCGGCATGCCGCCCTCGCGGGCGCGTTGATTGAGGAGCTCTACGCGCGTGCCGCCCTTGCCCAATTGGAACGGCGAGGCATTGATGTTGACCAGTAGCCGCGCGCCGGCCTGCCTTGCCTGCTGCATCGGTTGCGGCAGCCAGATGTCTTCGCAGATGGTAATCGCAACGGGCACGCCTTTGACGTCCACCAGGCCGGGCTTATCGCCCGGTGTGAAATAACGCTTTTCGTCAAACACGCCGTAGTTGGGGAGTTCTTGCTTGTAATAACGCAGGACGATCTCGCCGTTACGGATCAAGGCCGCGGCGTTGTAGAGGCGGCCGGACTCTTCGTGCGGATAACCCACCAGGACATCAATGCCGCGGAGGCTGCGTTTTAATTCGGCAATACCTCTCAACACCGCCGCTTGCAGATCGGCACGCAGCAGCAGATCCTCCGGCGGATAACCGGTGAGCGTCAGCTCGGGGAACGCCACCAGGTCGGCGTGCAAGACATCGCGTGCGCGCGCCGCGGCCGCGATGATTTTTTGCACGTTGCCCGCTATGTCGCCGACGCGGAAATTGAGCTGAGCCGCTACTATCCTGAGGGTAGTGCTCATCGTGTCGCAGAGTATTGCGAAGGCCCCAGCAATTTCAGCATTCCGCTGCCCATCTCCGCGGGCGAGCGCGTGACTGTAACGCCCGCCGCTTCCAGCGCGGCGAATTTGTGCGCGGCGGCCCCATGGCCCCCGGAGATGATCGCGCCGGCATGGCCCATGCGCTTGCCGGGCGGCGCGGTCTGGCCGGCAATGTAGGCGAGCACCGGTTTGCTCACCTGTGCCTTGATGTAGTCCGCCGCCCGTTCTTCATCGTCTCCGCCGATCTCGCCGACCAGAATAATCCCTTCGGTCTGCGGATCGCGCTCAAACAACTCCAGACAGTCAATAAAATTCATGCCGTGAATCGGGTCACCGCCGATGCCCACACAGGTGCTTTGCCCCAAACCGTTCTGTGTAGTCTGGTGTACCGCCTCGTAGGTGAGAGTGCCGGAGCGCGACACAATGCCGATGCGTCCCGGCTGATGGATTGCCCCCGGCATGATGCCGATCTTGCATTGGCCGGGCGTGATGATGCCGGGGCAATTCGGGCCGATGAGCCGCGTATCATACGAGCCGAGCACGGCCTTCACCCTGAGCATATCGAGCACCGGGATGCCCTCGGTGATGCACACGATGATTTTTATCCCAGCATCGGCCGCCTCCAGTATCGCATCGGCGGCAAACGGCGCGGGTACGTAAATCATGCTGGCATCCGCGCCGGTTTCCCGCACCGCCATGCGCACCGTGTTGAACACCGGCAGGTTCAAATGACACTCGCCTCCCTTGCCCGGCGTCACGCCACCTACCATGTTCGTGCCGTAGGCGATGGCCTGCTCAGAATGAAACGTGCCCTGCTTACCGGTGAAGCCTTGGCAAATGAGTTTGGTATTTTTACCTATCAGAATGCTCATAAATACAGGGGATAGGGGGTGGGGACTAGGGACGAGTAAAGGCAGGTATTCTTGCTACTTGGCACTTGCCACTGCCTTTATAGCCGCATCGGTCAAATCACTCGCGGCGATGATTTTTAGACTGCTGATGCGCAGCAACTCGCGCGCCCGTTCGGCGTTGTTGCCCTCCAGACGCACGATGACGGGGAGCGTGATGCCCACCTCCGAGACCGCCTTGATGATGCCCTCGGCAATCAGATCGCAGCGAACGATGCCGCCGAAGATGTTGACCAGTATCGCCTTTACCTTACCGTCGGAGAGGATGAGTTTGAATGCCTCGGCCACCTTGTCCGCCGTGGTACCGCCGCCGACATCGAGAAAATTCGCAGGCGCGCCGCCGTGCAGCTTGATTAAATCCATGGTCGCCATCGCGAGACCCGCGCCGTTCACCATGCAGGCGATGTCGCCGTCCAGGCTTATATAGTTGAGCCCGAATTGCCGCGCGCTGTTCTCGCGCGCGTCCTCTTGTGTCTCATCGCGCAGAACGCTGAGATCGGGGTGGCGATACAGCGCGTTGTCGTCGAGCGTGATCTTGGCGTCCAGCGCGAGCAAATCTCCCGCGCCGGTCACGATCAGCGGATTGATCTCGATGAGGCTTGCGTCTTTTTCCATGAACAGCCGGTATAGCGCGAGCGCGATTTTGGTAAATTGAGCAATCTGTTTATCGCCAAGGTCCAGTGCGAAGCCGATGTCACGGCATTGATAGGCCTGCAACCCGGCCATGGGGTGTATCTCCGCGCTGTGGATTTGCGCCGCATCGTTCGCGGCGAGTTGTTCGATATCCATCCCGCCCGTGCCGGAGGCGATCATAATCACCCGTTCCCGGCTGCGCTCCACGGTGAGGGCGAGATACAACTCGCGCGCGATGGCACACGGCCGTTCGATCAGCACGGTGTGCACCGGCAGGCCCTGCGTCGGCGTTTGCACGGTCACCAACTGCGAACCGAGCAGCGAGGATGCGGCGTTCTCCACCTCGGTCAGACTGTGCGCCCGCCGGACGCCGCCCGCCTTGCCGCGCCCGCCGGCGTGCACCTGCGCTTTGAGGATCCAGCTCTCGCCGCCCAACCGACGGGCGACGGCGAGCGTCTCTTCGACCGAGGATGCGGGGGCGCCCTCGGTGATGGGTATCGCTGCAGCGGCGAGCAGCTGCTTGGCCTGATATTCGTGCAGATTCATCTTGAATAGTGAATAGAGAGGGGAAAACCGTTATTGTGGAGTAAATGGCGGATTTACGCAAAAATGGCTATGCTAGTGCCGTATGAGCAACCTGCTACGTTTGATTGCGCTGGGGCTGCTGATCTGGATAGCCTTTGTGCTGCTGCGCAATTAC
>DATMXC010000071.1:0-5182 GCA_035561915.1 Gammaproteobacteria bacterium | reverse complement strand
CAAGTCCTGCACCGCGATACGGTAATTACCGCCTTCTCTGTGCACCATCGCCAGCATAGTGCCGTCGGGTGAAAATACCCCGCGGGCATTATAGTCGCCATTAAAGGTGACGCGCCTCGCCTCGCCGCCGCCGGCCGACATTTTATAAAGCTGCGGTTTTCCGCCCCGGTCAGAAGTAAACAGGAGGGTATTACCGTCCGGCGACCAAGCCGGCTCGGTGTCTATCGCACCATTGTCGGTAAGGCGTTGAAGGGCCTTGCTGGCCAAGTTTAGCACATAAATCTCGGGATTCCCGTCCTTGGAAAGCGTGAGCGCCAGCCGCCGTCCGTCGGGCGACCAGGCCGGTGCGCCGTTCAGGCCCGGATACGAGGCAATCCGTTCACGTGAACCGGTGGCGAGGTCCTGTATGAAGATCTGCGGGCGGCGATTCTCGAACGAGAGATAGGCGAGCCGGGTAGCGTCCGGCGACCAGGCCGGAGACAGGATGGGCTGCTTCGAGGTCAGGATAGTCTGCGGGTTGTAGCCGTCGGAGTCGGCCACTTGCAGGGAAAAGCTGGTCGGCCCCGAGGTCGTCACGTAGGCGATACGGGTATCAAAGGCCCCAGGCTGGCCGGTCAGTTTTTCATAAATGATATCGCTGATCTGATGCGCGGTGCGGCGCAGTTCCTGGCGGGTGGTGTTGATGTTATAGCCCACCAGGCGGTCACCCTTGAACACATTAAAGAGTTGGAATTGAACGCTGTAGCGATCCGCGCCGGAGGGGCGTACCTGGCCGATCACCAGGCCCTCCATGCCCAGTACGCGCCAATCGGCAAAATTGATCTGCGCGGCCTGGTGCGGCTGCGCGATCATGTCCTGGCGCGGCAACGGTGAAAACCGGCCGCTGCGCGCGAGATCGTCGGCGATGATCCGCGCGACGTCTTCAGGTGCGGCGCGCCCACCCTCATCGAACGGTACGATGGCGACGGGCAATGCACCCTCTACGCCGCGAGTGATCTCGATGCTGAGCGGCGCCGCCTGGGCGCCCACCACCAGGCCGATCAACAGGCCGGCTAAAACTAAACGTAATAATGCCTTCATGGCTTGGTCCCTCAAGGTTTAAAGATGAAATTCAATTCCCGGAAATACTCGAACAGCGCCGGGTCCGGCGGCAGTGGTAAGGGTGAAGCCTTGTACACCGCCGCCTCCACCGAGCGGTCGAAGGCGGTGTCACCGCTGCTCGCCACCACCCGGGCGTTGAGCACGTCGCCGTTGGGGGCGAGATTCACCATCACCGTGCATGACATCCCCAGCCGCGCCGTGGGTGGCCGTAACCAGTTCTGGGTAACCTCGCGCTGGATACGGCCCACGTACTGGGCGATCAATTGCTGATTCTGTTCGGCGCCAGCGGCCTGCTCCGCCGCGAGCTGCTGCTTCAATTGTTCTTCGGCCTCGCGCCGCCGTTGCGCCTCCTGCTCGGCCTTTTGACGTTTCTGCTCCTCAATTTTACGTTTAGTCTCTCCCTCCGCCAAGCGCTGCTGTTCCATCTCCTTGCGCTGCTTATCTTCTTCTGCAAGTTTTTTCTTCAGCTCTTCGGCGCGCTGCTCTTCCTCCTTACGTCTTTGCTCCGCGATGGATTGCTGCTGTTTGAGCGTTTCCAAACGCGCAGCCTCTGTCTTTTGCTGCTCGGCGTGCAGGCGCGCCTGCTCCTCGCGCTGCTGCTCGGCGGCCTGTTGTTCCTGTTTGAGCTGCTGCAGACGGGCCGTTTCGTCCTGTTGTTGCTGTTTTAACTCCTCCAGCCGTTTCTGGCGCTCCTGTTCCTGCTGTTTTTTCTGAACATCCTGTTGCGTGAGCTTCTCCATCTCGGCCTGCACCTTGGCCTCGTCCACCACGGTGGCTTGTATCACTTTCTGTTCGCCGGCCGGCTGCGGCGCTAGTTTCCAATCCAGACTGATGACCAACATGACGATCAGGGCGACGTGCACCAGTATCGCCAAACTCAACGCGCGCAGATTGTTGCGGAGCAGCTTTAGCATGCAGTCATCGTTTTTTCGGCGCGGACTGTACGGGGGATTCCGTCACCAGCCCCACGTTGGGCGCACCCGCGCCTTGCAGCAGTGACAGGGCCTCGACCACCTTGCCGTAATTCACGTTCTCGTCCCCGCGCACCAGGATGGGCGTGTCGGGTTGTCTGCGCAATACCGCGGCAACGGTCTGTACCAGCGCATCGGCCTCGATGGCTTGGTCGTGGCGCTCGCCGATGTTGAGATAATACGCGCCGTTAACATCCACCGTGACCACCACCGGTTCTTTCTTCTCCGACGGCAGCGGCTCGGAGGCGGTCTGCGGCAGATTGACCTTCACGCCCTGGGCGAGCAGCGGCGCGGTAATCATAAAAATCACCAGCAGCACCAGCATCACATCAATGTAGGGCACCACATTCATCTCCGCCATCGGCAGCCTGCGAGTGCGTTGTCGTTTCCCGTTCATAGGCACCTCTAAAAATAGTGGATTTTGGCTTTAGGCAAGGCGGAATTCTGCGAGAAAGCGGAGTGTACACGGCAGTACATGAGCATTTCGAGCAGAATTCCAACGCCGCATAAAGACAAAAGACGCATTTTTAGAGGTGCCTTCATGTTTTAGCCATGCGCCTGCCGCTGCAGTATGCTGGAAAATTCTTCCAGAAAGGTATCGTAGCGATTGATGAGCCGCTCAACATCGTTGGCAAAACTGTTGTAGGCGATCACCGCCGGGATGGCCGCGAACAATCCCATCGCGGTGGCGATCAGGGCCTCGGCGATGCCGGGCGCGACCAGGGCGAGGGTCGCCTGCTGCACGTTGCTTAAACCGCGGAAGGAATTCATGATGCCCCACACGGTGCCGAACAGGCCGATATACGGACTGGTCGAACCTACCGTGGCGAGAAACGGCAGGTGGATTTCCAGTGTATCAATCTCGCGCGCCAAGGCCACCCGCATACTGCGCTGCGCACCTTCCACCACCGCCATCGGCTCGATGCCGGTCTGTTTATGCAGCCGTGCAAATTCCTTGAAGCCGGCCTCGAAGATCGCTTCCGTCCCCGCAAGCCGCGGCGCGCGCGTAACCTGGGTATAAAGCGCGTTCAGATCCTTGCCCGACCAAAAACGCTCTTCGAATTCCTCGGCCGCGCGCCGCGCCTGTTTGATGTCTGCGCGCTTGCGGAAGATGAACATCCACGATACGAGTGACGTGGCCAGCAACAGCAGCATGACGGCCTTCACGATCAGGCTCGCATTGAGCAACAAGTGGACGATGGATAAGTCAGTCGTCACGGGCGATCTCCCTCGATATGGATGGTGGCACAGGCTGCGGCCGTAGCGTGGCGGCATCCAGACAGGCCAGCTTCACGCGGCCGCTGCACAAGACACTGTGATCCGCGCTGTGGCTGATGGTTTGTTCCAAGGTCATACTGGCCTTGCCGCGCCGCACGATTTTTGAATGGATATCCAAGAGTTGATTAAAGCGTCCCGGCTTGAGGAATTCCATGTTGATGGAGCGTACCGCAAAGATTACGCCCTCGTCACGGGCGAGTACGTCCTGCTCGAAACCCAGGCTGCGTAGCCATTCGGTGCGCGCCCGCTCCATGAACTTGAGGTAATTGGAGTGATAGACCACACCGCCGCTGTCCGTGTCTTCATAATATACCCGAACCTGCCATAAGAAATCCTTCATCATCAAGATGCGTTGTAAGGTTAGGGGAGTTGTGCGAAAACGGCCTGGTTAGAGGTAACAAAATCCTTAAGTTAGGATCGGGCCTTCGGAGTATTATAAATCAATAGACCGATAATTTGAGTGAAAATTCCCTGCCTTGTTTCAGGAGTCGTGGTTATTCGCCGCCAAACAGGTCCGGCGTCCCTGCGGCGGGGGATGTTTGTGGCGGGTTGAGGCCGAAGTGCAGATAACTGGCGCGGGTCGCCACCCGGCCGCGTGACGTGCGCATCATGAAGCCCTGTTGAATCAGAAACGGTTCCAGCACGTCCTCGATGGTGCCGCGCTCCTCGCCGATGGCGGCGGCCAGGCTTTCGATGCCGACCGGGCCGCCGTCGAATTTCTGAATCAGTGCCAGCAGCAGCTTTCGATCCATCATGTCGAAGCCGTGGCTGTCCACGTCCAGCATATCCAGGGCGCGGTCGGCGACCTCGGCGGTGATGCGCCCCTGTGCGCGTACCTGGGCGTAATCACGCACCCTGCGTAACAACCGGTTGGCGATGCGCGGGGTACCGCGCGCGCGGCCGGCGATTTGCGTCGTGCCTTGTTCGTCAATTTCTACACCCATGATGCGTGCGGCGCGCCGCACGATGTGATGCAAATCTTCGACGGTATAATACTCCAGGCGCTGCACGATGCCGAAACGGTCGCGCAGCGGAGAGGTGAGCAGCCCCGCACGGGTGGTCGCACCGACCAGGGTGAAGGGCGGGAGATCCAGCTTGATGGACCGCGCGGCCGGACCCTCGCCGATCATGATGTCGAGTTGATAATCTTCCAGCGCGGGGTACAGCACCTCCTCGACCACCGGACTCAAACGATGGATCTCGTCCACGAACAACACGTCGTTGGGTTCGAGATTGGTGAGCAGCGCCGCGAGATCGCCGGCGCGCTCCAGCACCGGCCCGGAGGTCTGGCGCAGCGTGACGCCCAGTTCGTTGGCGATGATGTGCGCCAGCGTTGTCTTGCCGAGTCCGGGCGGGCCGAAGATCAGCACGTGATCGAGCGCCTCGCCGCGCTGCTTGGCGGCGTGGATGAAGATCTCCATCTGCTCGCGCACCGGCGCCTGACCGATGTATTCCGCCAGCCGCGCGGGGCGCAGGCTGCGCTCGGCGACTTCGTCTTCTTCACGCTCAGCGGGTACGAGTAGGCGGTCGGTTTCGATCATGTCATATCAGTCCGCGATCAAAGGCTTTTTTGATCGCACAATGCCCCCCTTCCCCCTCGACGGGGGAAGGTTGGGATGGGGGTGAAAAATCAAGTCTTGAACGCAGATGGGTATTAGTCCCTCACCACCGACTGCAAAGCACGGCGGATAATTTGTTCGCTGCCAAGATCCGCAACCTCCAGCGCATGCACCATGCGGCTCGCCTCTTGAGGTTTATAACCCAGCGCCACCAGTGCGCTGATGGCGTCGGCCACCGGCGCAGTCGTGCCACCGGCAACGGTGGTCTTGCCC
>DATMXC010000070.1:0-5088 GCA_035561915.1 Gammaproteobacteria bacterium | reverse complement strand
TGTTCGGGCTCTGCCTGGGGCCGGTAGTCCATTCCGGCGATCACCATATTCGGCTTCAACAACATGTGCTCCAGTCTGACGCGGTGTTGATGCAGGGCATGAAATACGGCGTGCAAGACCTGTTCGGTCACTTCTGCGCAGTGTTCGAGGCTGTGATTGCCGTCCATCAACACTTCGGGTTCGACGATGGGCACTATACCCAGCTCCTGACAGATCGCCGCATAGCGCCCCAGGGCATACGCACTTCCGATTATACAACATTGCGAGGGCGTTCTTTCACCGATACGCAGTACGGCCCGCCACTTCGCAAAGCGCGCCCCGAGCTGTTTGTACTCGGCAAGCCGGCTGGCGAGGCCATCCAGACCTTGCGTTACGGTGTCATCGGGGAAATTTGCGAGCGGGGCCGTGCCCTTGTCCACCTTGATGCCCGGTACGATACCTTGATGGATAAGGACCTGTGGCAGCGGGGTGCCGCCTTTTGTTTTTTGCTGGAGGGTTTCCTCATACAGGATGACGCCGCTGATAAATTCACCCAAGCCCGGAGTGGTAAACAACATCTCGCGGTAATTACGCCGGTTTTCCTCGGTAGACGCCACGTTGATGCTCTTGAACCGCTTTTCAATAGTCCCGGAGCTTTCATCGGCGGCCAATATGCCTTTGCCGGGCGCTATTAACTCGGCGATGGTCTTTTCAAGTTCTTCGCTGCTCATAACCGGTCTCTTCGGCAGAACCTGGCGCTGATGTTCACTTAGGGTGTCTGGTACTGGCAGAGCCTTTGTCAGGGTGCGCGGCAGGGCTGAGATAATGCTCGAACCACTGCCGCGCCAGGCTGGCGACCTCCTCGAGCGCGCCGGGTTCCTCGAAGAGGTGGGTCGCGCCCGGGATGATGTCGAGTCTCTTTTCTACCTGCAATTGCGCCAGGGCCTTTTGATTCATTTTGATGACCGGGCCGTCCTCGCCGCCGACCAGCAACAGGGTGGGCGCGCGCACCTTGACAAGGGCCGGGCCCGCCAGATCCGGTCGTCCTCCCCGTGAGACGATGGCGCTCACTCCCTCCGGGCGCTCGGCAGCGGCAAGCAAGGCGGCCGCGGCGCCGGTGCTGGCGCCGAAATAGCCGATTTTCAGCCTCTGGGTCTCCGGGTTTTGCATCAGCCAATCGGTGATATCTTCAAGCCGCTTCGCCAGCAGCGTGATGTCAAAGCACAGTTGCCGCGTGACCCGGTCGGCAAATTCTTCATCCGCGGTGAGGAGGTCAATGAGCAGCGTAGCAAGTCCGGTTTCGTGAAGGAACTGGGCCACAAAACGATTCCGTGGGCTGTGACGGCTGCTGCCGCTGCCATGGGCGAAGAGCACTATCCCGGATGCGTTGGGCGGCAGGTGTAAGTTCCCATCGAGCATCACCGAACCTGCCGGTATGCGAACCAGATGGCCCTCCTTTTCGTCCAGACTGGGGTAGTGCACGGTCATGGTCTATTCTCCGGTTATCTTGAAACAGCTTAATTGTTAAAAGAATCAAGAATTATATCCTTGATGCAGATCAATCTTTTTAGAACTCGGTAAATATTGATCCAGATCAACCTACCTTCGGCTGTCCCTTTCAGGTAAAGTGATAACTGGTAAATAGCTGTTAATTGTAAAAAACTTTTGAAGGGGACGGTCATGACAGAACACGATCTGAGTCTAATTGGGATTAAAGCCGAGGCCAGTAAATCAGTGCAGCAGGACACCGAGGTCCGTCCCAAGGTACGCGATTTAACGCTGCACGGGTTGAATCGTTATGGCCTTGAGCCTGAGCGGATTAAGGAAGTTGTCAAGGCGGTGATGGAGGGCATCAGCGAGGGCTTGGATAAGCGGGCCGGAGAGATTGCCCCGGCGCTCTCCGAGGCCATCGCCGGGCTGGATGAGGCGCTGAAGAAGTCTGCACAGGCAACGCAGCTTGCGCTGGAGGAGTTAACGTCGCACGGAAAAGAGTTTGCCGATCAAGATTTGAAGCTCGCGTTGGATAACCTTAAAAAGACGGAGCATGAGTTTCTGTCTATTATGGGCCAGGTTACGAATGCCGCAGGCGATAAGGTCAAACAGGCCATGAAGGAGTTGGCTGGCCACGTCCAGCGTGCCGGTACCGATACAGGGAGAATGGTCTCGACTACCCTCGGTCAGTTCAGTAACCGGGTAGGCGCAACACTCCAAGATGCGACGGTGGCAGGAACCAAGGCCGCGCGCAATACGGCCGAGGTGTTGGCCAGGCGAACCAGTGAGATTTTGGCCGGGTGGTCTGAAGCCTTGCGTGAGAAATCCGAAAAGGATAAATAAGATATAGGCCGCTTCAAGCAGCGGCGCTAGCAGGCTGTTGAAAAACAGCCTGCGTGCAGCCCATGGATGGGCTGCCATTTTTCAAACACGTTGTATGTGTTTGAAAAATGGAGCAAAGCGAAAATGACATTTTTCGCTTTGTGCCGGGCAGGACGCCCCAATGCCGCGAGCTCAGGGATGGGCAGGAGCGGCCGTGTTGAAAAAGCCCATGGAAGGGCTTTTTCAACATTCTGCTAGCTATGTGAACGAACCCACTCCGTGAGCTTGTTTAAGTCCATGACGCCTGCGGAGCGGGCAATCTCACGGCCTTGCTTGAAGATCGCCAAGGTCGGAATACTGCGTATACCATACTGTGCTGCAATCTCCTGTTCCGTCTCTGTATTGAGCTTGGCCAGCCGGGTATAAGGCTCAAGCTTAACGGCCGCTTGCTCGAAGATCGGGGCCATCATGCGGCACGGGCCGCACCACGGCGCCCAAAAGTCCACAACTACCGGTATGCCGCTCTGTGTAATGTGCCGGCTAAAATTTGCATTGGTAAGCTCCACCGGGTGCGCCGTGAACAGGGCCTGTTTGCATCCCCCGCACTTGGGGGCATGAGTCAATTTTCCGGTGGGCACACGATTGGTGCTGTGGCAATGTGGACAGACGATATGCAGCAATTCACTCATAATGCATTAGATGAAGATGAACCAGTGTGGTTTCAAGCATGACCTGCGCGCCGGCTGGCGGAGATACTTTTCAATAATTCATACCACAGCATACAACCCGCCCCCGCAGCAAAGGCCATGAGCAACTGCGAGATGCTGAGCGCGCTGAAAGAAAAGAGCGCGCTCACCGAAGGAGCATAGATCACCAGTATCAATCCCGCGAGCGCGCCGCCTACCACCCACCACAGGGCGCTGTTCGGCGCCTGTGGCGCGCCGGTTGTGCCGCGCGCGCGGTTGGATAGTATCAAGCCCAGGTTACTGATGACCAGCACCGCGAACGCCATGGTGCGCGCCGACTCCACAGTGAAGCCGTAATACAGCGTGCCGCTATAGACGGCCATGACCGCAACCAGGCTGCCCAGCCCTTGCAACAGGTTGAGCAGAATCGCGCGCAGGAGGAACATCGGTTCGCGCGGATCGCGCGGCGGACGGCGCATGACATCCTTTTCTTCCGGCTCGGCCTCGAACGCAAGGGAGCAGGCCGGATCTATAATCAATTCCAAAAACAACACATGGATCGGCGCGAAGAGCAGCGGCTGCCCGAACAACAGCGGAAGCAGGGCGATACCGGCGATGGGCACATGCACCGCGAACAGATACGACATGGCCCGGCGCAGGTTGTCGTGAATGCGTCTGCCCAGGCGTACCGCGCGCACGATGGAAGGGAAGTCATCGTCGAGCAGCACCAGCGAGGCGGCCTCGCGCGCCACATCCGTGCCGCGGCCGCCCATGGCGACACCGATGTGCGCCGCCTTGAGCGCGGGCGCGTCGTTTACGCCGTCGCCGGTCATGGCGACGATCTCGCCGCGCGCCTTGAAGGCCTGAATCAGGCGCAGCTTTTGCGCGGGCGCGATGCGCGCAAACACATTCACCGAGCCTATCCTGTCTTGCAGCGCGCTGTCGCTGAGGGCATCGAGCTCCGTGCCGCTCAGTGCCGCGGCCTCGCCAAATCCGAGCTGGCGCGCTACGGCGCTCGCAGTGCGGGGATAGTCACCGGTGATCATCACCACGCGTATGCCCGCGGCGTGGCACTCGGCGACAGCCTGCTTTACCCCGGCGCGCAGCGGGTCGAGCAGGGCGACCAGGCCCAGGAATTCAAAATCAAACGCGTGCTGGTGTGCAGGCGGGCTACCCTCGCGGTGTAGCGCTTTGGCCACACCCAGCACACGCAAGCCTTCGTCGGCCAGGCGCCCCACCTGCGCCATCAACGCGTGCAGTTGCGCTGCGTCGAGATGACACAAATCGGCAATCGCCTCCGGCGCACCCTTGGTCGCGACGATCGTGTGTTCGCCATGCGGCGCCTGCCACAGATGCGACATGGCCAGCAACTCCGGCGACAGGGAATACTCATGCACCAGTTCCCAATCGGGGTGCAGATGCTCACTGTGCGCGAGAAAGTTTTTCGCCGCCTCGTGAATCGCGCGCTCCATGGGATCAAACGGCGCGGTTTCGCTTGCCAGCACCGTGTACTCCAGCAGCGAATGAAATGGCTCCGGCAGCTCAGTGGAGTTTTCGCTTACATCGAACAGCGTGCCATTCGCCATGAGCTTGCTCACCACCATGCGGTTCTGCGTGAGCGTGCCGGTCTTGTCCACGCACAGCAATGTGGCCGCCCCCAGCGTTTCAATCGCAGGCAGATGGCGCGTGAGCACGCGCGCCTTGGCGATGCGCCAGGCGCCGAGTGCGAGAAACACCGTGAGCACCACGGGGAACTCTGCCGGCAAGATGGCCATTGCGAGCACGATACCCGCGAGCAGGCCGTCCAGCCAGCCGCCGCGCAGCACCACGTACAGCATTGTCACGGTGGTGCACAATACCAGGCTGATAAAAAAAACCACACGCACGATGCGTCGTGTTTCGCGCTGCAAGGGCGAATCTTCCAGTGTCAGGCCCTGCACGGCTTTGCCGATGCCGCCCATCTCGGTGTGCAGCCCGGTGCGCAGCACGCGCGCCAAACCCTGACCCTGCACTACCAGGCTGCCCGCATAGACAAACGGCGTGTCATCACCGCCTGGCGGGCTGATCACCAGCTTTCCATCCCAGCGCAGCTTGCTCACCGGCACTGACT
>DATMXC010000069.1:0-3071 GCA_035561915.1 Gammaproteobacteria bacterium | reverse complement strand
CATCCGCACCGAGGCCATACACGGTCTCGGTGGGAAAGGCGACTACCCCGCCGCTGCGCAATATTTCCGCGGCGCGCGCGATATCGTCATCCCTCACTGCCGCTGTCATCCATCAGCTTATGCAGGGCCTGCCGGTATTTCTCAGCGGTACGCGCCACCACCTCCGGAGGAAGCTCCGGCGCCGGAGGCTGTTTGTTCCAGCCGATGCTTTCCAAATAATCGCGCACGTATTGTTTGTCAAAACTCGGCGGGTGACCACCCGCTTTATAGCTCTCAACCGACCAGAAGCGCGACGAATCAGGCGTCAGCACTTCGTCTATCAAGGTGAGCTCGCCCTGCTCATCCAGTCCGAACTCAAACTTGGTGTCGGCGATGATGATGCCGCGGGTGCTGGCATATTTCATGGCTTCCAGATACAGGGTGAGGCTCATGGCCTCCACCTCGCGGGTCAAATCCGCGCCTATTATTTCCTCCATCTTTTCGATGTTGATCGGTTCGTCGTGCGCGCCGTCATTGGCCTTGGTGGTCGGAGTAAACAGCGCCTCAGGTATCCAGGCGGACTCCACCATACCAGGCATTATCGGCCGCCCCCCCACCGTGCCAAGCTCCTGATATTCCTTCCAGGCTGAGCCCGCCAGAAAGCCGCGCACCACCGCCTCGATAGGCAACGGTTTGATCTTGCGGGTCACGACAGACCGGCCAGCGACTTGTCCGCGCTCATCATCACCTTTGATCACGTCTTCCGGCCGGATATCAGTGAGATGGTTAGGCATCATATAACCCAGCATCTGGAACCAGAAGATTGACAAGGTGTTCAACACCTCACCCTTTCCCGGGATCGGCGTCGGCAGCACTACATCGAAGGCGGACAACCGGTCGGTCGTCACGATGAGAATATGTTTATCATCCACCTCATAGATGTCACGCACCTTACCGCGGTGCAGCAGAGGCAGACTGGGTATATTGGAGTGAAAAACGATATCCACCGTGTCGATCCTATCCATGTGGGCTGCTCAGTAATTTTAGCGTGGGCGGGTTTTGAGCAGACTTAACACGACCGACGCTGCCAAGATCAAGGCTACCACAGCCAGCGCCAGCGCGATGGGTATCTTCACAAAATCCACAATCAACATCTTGGCGCCGATGAAGGCCAGCACCAAGGCCAGCCCGTATTTGAGGAGATGAAAGCGCCCCGCCACATCGGCCAGCAGAAAGTACAGGGCGCGCAGGCCGAGGATAGCGAAGATATTCGAGGTAAATACGATAAAAGGATCACCGGTGATGGCGAAGATAGCAGGGATGCTATCTACCGCAAAGATAAGATCACTAAGCTCGATCAGCACCAGCACCAGAAACATGGGGGTGGCGTAGCGTACGCCGTTTTTCAACACAAAAAATCTTTCGCCGTGGTACTGCTCGGTGATCTTGAGATGACCGCGCATCCAGCGCAGGATGGGATTTTTGCTCAAGTCAGGCTCATGTCCGGCAAAGACCAGCATCTTGATGCCGGTCACCAGCAGAAACAGCCCAAAGACATACAGTATCCAGTGAAATTGGGCGATCAGCCAGGCGCCGAGCAGTATCATCACGGCGCGCATCACAATCGCGCCCAGCACCCCGTAGAGCAACACGCGGCGCTGGTATTCGGCGGGGACTGCAAAATAGCTGAACAACATCAAAAACACAAAGATGTTATCCACAGCCAGCGATTTCTCAATCAGATAACCTGTGAAAAACTCCAACGCCTTTTGATTGGCGAGCTCACGCCCCGCTGAACCGTCGAGATACCACCACAGGCCGGCGTTAAAAAGTAGGGCGGCCATCACCCATACCCCGGACCAAGCCGCCGCTTCTTTAGGAGAAACTTTATGAGCCCCTTGACGGCCCAACATAAACATATCCACGGCCAGCATGACAATCACCAGCAGGATAAATCCCAGCCACATCCACCAGGTTCCGATAGTCTCCGGCATCAAGCGTTTACTTTTATCTGAGCAGAAGCCGTAACGTGTCTCAGTAATTGAGCCTTACTATCCAAGGCTGTCTCCAAGGCTTGCTCCAGCGATTCATCGAGACAGGTAAAGTGGCCCATCTTGCGGCCTGGACGGGGCTCACTCTTGCCGTACAGATGAAGTTTTACGTGTTTGTGCTGTAATAATTTTTCCCAGTGTGGCTCGCCGTCCGCCCACAGATCGCCCAGCAAATTTACCATCACCGCCGGAGAGAGTAACCGGGTACTGGCTAACGGGAGGCCACAAAGCGTTCTGACCTGCTGCTCAAATTGACTGGTAACACAGGCCTCAAGTGTGGCGTGACCGCTGTTGTGCGGGCGCGGAGCGATTTCATTGATGAGGAGCCGGTCATCGGCGAGGACAAAAAACTCCACGGCCAGCACACCGCAATACTTCAAACGCTCGGTCAGCTTGATCGCCATGTCGGCCGCCTGTTTCGCCAACGCTACGCTGATGCGCGCAGGCACGATGCTGACATCCAGAATGCCGTCTTGATGCTGATTCTCCGCAACGGGAAAGCACGCCGTCTCGCCGTCCGCGCCGCGCGCCACGATAACTGAAATCTCTTTTTCCAGCGAAACGCGCTGTTCCAGCACACAGGGTTCGTCGCCCAACATGTGAAAGGCGGTTACGGCGTGCTCCAGATTCGTGACAGGCGCTTGCCCTTTTCCGTCGTAACCCAAACGGCTGCGCTTGAGTATGGCGGGTGCTGGAATGTTACTTAGCGCTTCATGCAGTTCTTGTTCAGTGCGAACCACCGCAAAGGGAGTGACTGGAAACCCCTGCTCTGCAAGATAAGATTTTTCAGTAATGCGGTCCTGGGCGATGGCGACGGCGCTGGCGGCGGGCCGCACCGTGCAGAGTGTCGCAAGAAGCTCCAGACTTTGAGCTGGGACGTTTTCAAATTCGGTGGTGACTGCGGCGCACTGGTTGGCAAGCTCAAGCAAGGCCGCCCGGTCATCGTAGTTTGCACAGATCTGCGCGTCGGCGAATTGCGCGGCGGGACTGTGCGGATCTGGATCAAGCACGATAACGTGATAGCCCAAGACGCGCGCGGCA
>DATMXC010000068.1:0-5985 GCA_035561915.1 Gammaproteobacteria bacterium | reverse complement strand
GATAGGTAATGGTCAGCGTGTTGGCGTCGAGTGCATGGGTGATGCGCAGTTCAAATGCAAAGGGATAACGAGCACGGGTGTCCTCCGTGTCGCTGAGCAGATGCGTGCAATGGCGATCCGATTTGGTTTCGCAGACGAATGCAAGATCGCGGGCGAAGCCGTGTGGCGTTAGGGTGTAAGTCTTGCCCTCATGACGCAGGGTGTCGTTGGGCAGCTTCCCAACGATGGGAAACAGATGTGGCGCGTGGCGTGGCCATACCTTGGGATCGGCCTGCCACAATAGTTCCAGGCCATCTGTCAGTTTGAGCGATTGCAGTTCAGCGCCCTGGTCGGCGACCTTTACAGATAAAACGGGCGAGTGCAGGATGTGGTGAGTCATAATGTTCCCCTTGAGTTCAACAGTACCTAACCTTGCCAATCGCTGCACATTCTGTCAAGACGCATGCGGAATTTCTCTGAATTGCTGAACGTCTTCCCGCAAATCGGCTGTGTCGAGTGGATAGGCCTGAGACCTGCTCACCGCGAGTCGCTCGTCGCTGTGTCATCGGCGAGGCTGGAAAGGGCGTTGGGGCTGTCCGGCGATCATTACTCCAAACAGGGCGGCAATCGCCAAGTCACCCTGATCCAATTTGAACATCAGGCCGTCATTGCTGCGCTGTGCGGTCGCGAGACGGTGCAACCCGAATTATTACGCCGCAACCTGGTGATCTCGGGCATCAATCTGCTGGCGCTCAAAGGTCAGCAGTTTTATATCGGCGACGCGCTTCTGGAGGGGACGGGTTTGTGCGAGCCGTGCAGCCGCATGGAGGATGCTCTCGGGGTGGGAGGCCATCACGCCATGCGCGGTCACGGTGGCATCACGGCGCGCGTGTTGCAAGGCGGCGAGATACATCTTGGCGACAGGGTACAGTTGGCCGCGAGCGATCAACTGGCGCTGACCCTCGAGCAGCGACAACAGGGTACTTAAAGCATCGGCTGCAACACACGCCAAACATTTTCCAGCACGATAGGCTGGGCAGAGGCGCGTGGATGGAGCCCATCCTGCTGCATCAGATCCGGGTTGCCGGCCACGCCTTCTAACAAAAAGGACGTCAGCGGTACGCGGTAACGCTTGGCGAGGCTGGAATAGATCTCGTGGAACTTTCGCGTGTAATCAGGGCCATAGTTGGGAGGCAGGCGTATCCCGACGAGCAGCACCCGCGCTTTGCGGCTTAGGGTTTGTTCGATGATTGCAGCCAGATTTTTTTGGGTCTCCTCGAGCGAGAGGCCGCGCAAACCATCGTTAGCGCCCAACTCGACGATCACAATCGCTGGTTGATGTTTATCGAGTGCGCGCGAGAGGCGGGCAAGTCCGCCGCTGGTCGTGTCACCGCTGATGCTGGCATTGATGACTTGATAGCGTGGCGCGGTTTGCTGTAAACGGCGTTGTAATAGGTTCACCCAACCGGCGTTTTGCTCGATGCCGTAGGCCGCGCTTAAACTGTCGCCAAACACCAGAATCGTTGCATTGCCGGCGTTGATCGCCGCCGGCAATATAAGAGCAAAGACAAAAAGGAAATAGTGTAGTGCAGGACGTTTCAGCATCACCTATTGTGCAGACAGAAGGCCTGGGGAAGCAAGTCGCCGGTCCTGAGGGTATGCTCGTTATACTGGAGGATATCAATCTCCAGGTGGCGGAAGGAGAAGCGGTGGCCATTGTCGGCGCTTCCGGATCGGGTAAGACCACACTGCTCGGCCTGCTCGCAGGGCTCGATACGCCCACTACTGGACGAGTGACGCTCAACGGACGCGATCTCTTCGCGCTGGACGAAGACGGTCGCGCCGAGTTGCGAGGCCGATTGACGGGCTTCGTCTTTCAAACCTTTCAATTGTTACCCAGCCTCACCGCGCTGGAGAACGTCATGCTGCCCCTTGAACTTGCCGGTCGCGGCCGTGAAGCGCGTGAGGCCGCTGGCGAGGTGCTGGCACGGGTTGACCTCTCTCATCGCCTGCATCACTACCCGAAACAACTCTCCGGCGGCGAGCAGCAGCGGGTCGCCATCGCCCGCGCGTTTGCGCCCAGACCCAAGTTATTGTTCGCCGACGAACCGACCGGAAATCTCGATCAGGCGTCCGGCGAGCGCATCATCAATCTGCTGTTTGATCTTAATCGAGAGCAGGGCTCGACACTGATCTTGGTCACCCACGATGAGGCGCTTGCGCAACGCTGCCGCCGGCGTCTCAAACTTGAAGCAGGGAGACTGGTTGCATGATGCAAGCCGCGCTGCTTTCCTTCCGGCTGCTGCGCCGCGAGTGGCGGGCAGGAGAGCTGCGCGCATTGGGTCTTGCGCTGGTCATTGCGGTGGCGAGC
This sequence comes from Gammaproteobacteria bacterium, assembly GCA_035561915.1. Lineage (GTDB taxonomy): Bacteria > Pseudomonadota > Gammaproteobacteria > SURF-13 > SURF-13 > JACPZD01. Next base: position 3,635 of record DATMXC010000068.1, on the reverse strand, counting down.
ATCAGCGCCGTCGGTTTCGCCACAGACCGCGTGGAGCTGGCCCTTCAGTATCAGGCCAATGAACTGCTGGGTGCGGATTTACTGATTGTTTCTGATCATCCCGTCGATCATCAATTCAGACAGCTTGCCGATGAATATAAATTGCGCAGCGCCGAGACTACGAGCTTCGTGAGCATGCTGCTGGCTGGCGATAAAAACCAGCTTGCCGAGGTCAAGGCGGTGAGCGAAGCCTATCCCCTGCGCGGAGAACTGCGCGTTGCCGAGGAGCTGTTTGGCCCGGAGGCGCCGGTCACCGGTATCCCGGCGCCCGGTACAGCATGGGCGGATAGCAGGCTGCTCACGCAACTTGCGGTCAAGCCCGGCGACACGATCAAGCTGGGCGAATCTCAATTTAAAATCAGCGCGCTGCTCGTTCACGAACCCGACCGGGGCGGCGATTTGTTCAGCATCGCGCCCCGCCTGCTGCTGAATCTCCGCGATGTGCCGGCGACCAAGCTCATACAAACCGGCAGCCGGGTGCGCTATCGTCTGTTACTGTCTGGCGAGATAGACGGCATCGCTCGCTATCGCGAGTGGGTAAGCAGCCGGCTCGGTCCTGGAGAGAAACTAGAAGGGGTCAGTGACGCACGGCCAGAGGTACGTGCCGCGTTGGAGCGCGCCAAACGCTTTTTGGGCCTGGCCGCCCTGGTGAGCGTGCTGTTGGCGGGCGCAGCCATCGCTACTGCGGCGCGCCGTTTCAGTCTGCGCCACCTGGATGCCTGCGCCCTGTTGCGCTGCCTCGGCGCGCGTCAGTCGTTCATTACCTGGATCTATTTGACCCAACTCCTCACCCTGAGCCTGGTCGCCGGCATTGTAGGGTGTGCCATAGGGTACGCCGCGCACAGCGCACTGACCGATCTGTTAGGCGGCATGGTTGCCGCACAATTGCCACCGCCGTCCTGGCGTCCGGTGGGATTCGGCCTGCTGACAGGTATGGTCGCGCTGTTGGGTTTCGCCGCGCCGCCGTTGCTGGCATTAAAAAACGTCCCCACCCTCCGTGTATTGCGTCGTGAAATCGGCCTGCCTATCCGCGGTGCGTCGGTGTATGGCATCGGGTGGGTCGTGTTCGCGGCGCTCATGGTGTGGCAGGCGGGCGACGTGAAGTTGGGTCTCTATCTCGTGCTGGGCACAGTCGCCACACTCGCGTTCCTGGGCGCCGTGGCATGGCTGCTGGTCCGGCTGCTTGGCCAACTGCGGGAGAGGGTGGGTGTGGCATGGCGTTTCGGTTTCGCCAGCATCGCCCGGCGCCCAGCAAACAGCGTCACGCAAATCCTCGCGTTCGGCATCGGCCTCATGGCCTTGCTGTTGCTCACCCTGGTGCGCGCGGATCTGCTGGCGGGCTGGCAGGGGAGTTTGCCGCAGGATGCGCCCAATCGTTTCATTATCAACATCCAACCTGAACAGCTTTCCTCATTGCACAGGTTTTTTGCGGACGAAGGCATGCCTGCAATCCAACTTTACCCGATGGTGCGCGGGCGCTTGGTGAGGCTCAATGACAAGGCCGTCTCCCCAAATGATTATCAGGATCAACGCGCGGCAAGTTTGATTGAGCGTGAATTCAATTTATCCTCGATCGAAATATTGCCCGATGATAATCAAATCACCTCCGGACGCTGGTGGCGGCCTGATGATAGTGGAAAAAATCTTTATTCGGTGGAACAAGGTATCGCCGAAACCCTGGGCATCAAGGTGGGCGACCGCCTCACTTACCTCATCGCCGGTGAAGAGTTTTCCGGCAAGGTGGCGAGTCTGCGCAAAGTGGATTGGGACAGCTTTCGCGTGAACTTTTTCGTCATCGCAACGCCCGGTTCTTTGAGTCCGTATCCAACCAGCTATATCACCAGCTTTTATTTGTCCGCGGAGCGCCAAGAGGTTTTGACCAGGCTGGTCAAAACCTTTCCCAATATTACCGTGATTGATGTCGCCGCGATCATGGCGCAGGTGCGCACTATCATCGAGCGCGTCACGCTTGCCGTGGAGTACGTCTTCGTCTTTACCTTGCTGGCGGGCCTGACGGTCTTGTATGCCGCGATTCAAGCGACTCAGGACGAACGTCTGCACGACAGCGCTATGCTGCGGACATTGGGCGCCAGCCGCCGTCAGATCATCTCGGGTCTGCTCGCTGAATTTATTACTCTGGGTGTGTTGGCCGGTCTGGTGGCCGCGCTGGCAGCGAGCGTCCTGGGATACGTCCTGGCCGAGTACGTTTTGCACCTGCCGTACACATTCAATGCTTGGGTGTGGCTGATGGGGATTAGCGCTGGTGGAATCGGGGTAGGAATCGCCGGTACATTAGGGCTGCTGTCCGTGCTTCGACATCCACCCTTGCTTAGCCTGCGTGAGACGTGATCTCGACAGGCTGTTACTGCGTACTGACTTTGGAGTTGTAATATGACCCGATGACTTTGGTGACGTAGTTTCGCGTCTCTGCGTAGGGCGGAATCTGATTGCCGTTATTGATGACCGCATTTTCGCCGGCGTTATAGGCCGCCAACGCCAAGTGGACGTTATTTTTGAACATCAGCAACAGATCACGCAGATAGCGCGTGCCGCCGTGCAGATTGGCGGTGGGGTCGGCGATATTCGTGACGCCGTAGCGTTTGGCGGTGTCCGGCATCAGCTGCATCAAGCCTGTCGCCCCCTTGGGAGAAACCGCGTTCGGATTATAGCCGGACTCCGCCAGAATCAGCGCGTGCAGCAACGCCTCATCCACCTTGTAGTGCTGCGCCATGCTGGCGATCAACGGGCGGAAGCGCTCGCGGTTGACGGCTGCGGCCGCCGCGTTCTGTGCTCCATTGACCCGCGTCTTGTAACGGGGCTCCTTCATGAACACGGTATAGCGCGGGTCGTCCGGCACGTTGCTGAAGTGAACCACGTTGTTCTCGTCCACGAACTTGTAAATATCGGCCTCGGCCGTCGCCCATGCGCAACACAAAACCACGCCCACCAACACCGATCGCTTGATACTGTTGTTCTTCATAGCCGTCCAAAATAGCCCAAAATCAAAAAAAGTGCAAAACTCGGGCCGGATTGCGGCCATAAGTAGTTGTATAATAAGCATGTTGAGAGCGAAGGTTTTGGTGAAACGTGAAAGACATGGCGCAAGATTTAATCAAGGTAGGCATCGTAGGCGGCACCGGGTATACCGGCGTCGAACTACTGCGCTTGCTCAGTCAACATCCGAGTGTCGAACTTGCGGTCATCACCTCGCGCGCCGAGGCAGGCACTGCGGTCGCGGACATTTTCCCCAACCTCCGCGGCCACGTCGCGCTGAAATTTTCAGCGCCCGATCCCAAAACGCTCGCGCAGTGTGACGTAGTATTTTTCGCCACCCCCAACGGCACCGCCATGACCCAGGTGCCGGAACTGCTGCGCGCGGGCGTGCGCGTCATTGATCTAGCCGCCGACTTCAGACTCAAGGACGCCAAGCTCTGGCAGCATTGGTACGGCATGCCGCACGCCTGTCCTGAGCTCTTGAGCGAGGCCGTGTACGGCCTGCCGGAATTGAACCGCGCGGCCATTAAAACGGCGCGGCTGGTCGCCAACCCGGGCTGCTATCCCACCTCGGTAACGTTAGGTTTATTGCCGCTCGTTGA
>DATMXC010000067.1:0-2813 GCA_035561915.1 Gammaproteobacteria bacterium | reverse complement strand
CTTCAACCGCTTCCCGCGCATGGTGCATGATCTCTGTCAAAAACTGAATAAAAAGATCGAACTCAAAATGTCCGGCGAGAAAACCGAGCTGGACAAGACCGTACTGGAAAAAATCGGCGATCCGCTGGTGCACCTGGTGCGTAATTCGCTCGACCACGGCATCGAGACGCCCGACGTCCGCCGCGCGGCCGGCAAACCGGAGACCGGCACGATTCACCTCAACGCCTATCACAAGGGCGGCAACATTATGATTGAGATCAGCGACGACGGAGCTGGACTCAACAAGGACAAGATTTTAAAGAAGGCCCGGGAGCGGGGCCTAGTGAGAGAGGATGAGGTACTGAGTGACGAGAAGGCTTATGAGCTAATTATGCTGCCGGGATTTTCTACCGCCGAAGTGGTCAGCGACGTCTCCGGCCGCGGCGTGGGGATGGACGTGGTACGGCGTAATATCTTGAGCCTGGGCGGACGTATCGAGATCGAGTCGCAACTCGGCAAAGGTACCACCATGCGCATCCGTCTGCCGCTCACTCTCGCCATATTGGACGGCATGTCCATCGCCGTCAGCGATCAAATTTTTATCATCCCGCTGACGTTCATTTCCGAATCGTTACAACCCGAGTCTAAGGACATTCTTAGTGTCTCCGGGCAAGGATGTGTGGTGCGGGTGCGCGGCGAATATCTGCCGCTGATGGCATTGCACGAACTGTTCGGCATCGAGACCCAGGTCACCGAACCGGAGCACGGCATTCTGGTGCTGGTCGAGGCCGAAGGTAGCAAGGTGGCGTTGTTTGTGGATGCCCTGGTCGGTCAAAACCAGGTGGTGTTGAAGAGCCTGGAGGCCAACTACAAGAAGGCGCCCGGCATCGCCGGCGCGACCATCATGGGCGACGGGCGGGTGGCGTTGATTTTGGACATCGCCTCGCTGGTGCGGATGGGTCAACAACAAAGTGGCGAGCAGCAGAAGGACGCCGCGTAATTTTACTGAGGAGAACGAGTATGAAAGCGGAAAAGCTAATCACTGAACAGGGGGCGGCTGGAAGCAACCCCAGCAATGAATTCCTCACCTTTACCTTAGGGAAGGAGGAATACGGCTTGGACATTCTCAAAGTGCAGGAGATCCGGGGCTATGACACCGTGACGGCCATCGCCAACACGCCGGCCTTTATCAAGGGCGTCATCAATCTGCGCGGCATTATTGTGCCGATTGTGGATATGCGCATCAAATTCAATCTGGGAAAAATCGAGTACAACGAATATACCGTCGTCATCATTCTCAACGTGGCGAACCGCGTGGTCGGTATGGTGGTAGACGGCGTATCTGACGTCATCACCCTCAGCCCAGACCAGATCAAGCCCGCGCCGGAGTTCGGCTCCGCCTTTGATACCAAGTATCTCACCGGGCTTGGCACCGTGGACGACCGCATGCTGATTCTGGTAGACATCGAGAAGCTGATGACGGGCCGCGACATGGAATTGATGGATAGCAGCATCGCGGCATGACGAACCTATCAAAGGTTAGGCGAACAGAGGAGTTACTGTCATGAAATGGTTTTACAATCTGAAGATTTCAACCAAGCTGATCGCATCATTTTTGGCGGTGCTTGCGCTGACGGGTTTTATGGGGGTGTTTTCGATCATCCAGTTGGCCAAGGTCAATCAAGTCGCAACAGATATGGGGGCGAACTGGATGCCAAGCATCCGGGTGGTGTCCGATCTGAACACCAATACCGCGAATTTCCGTATCGCCGAATTGCAGCACGTGCTGTCGCCGAGCAAGGACGAGATGGCCACGTATGAAAAGGATATGACCAGCGTGCTTGCACAGTTCGAGAAGAACCTCGCTGAGTACGAGAAATTGATCTCTTCGTCAGAGGAGCGGGAGTTATATACCGCCTTCAGCACGCAGTGGAAGGCCTATATGTTTCAGCATGATGACCTGCTGACGCTATCACGGGAAAACAAGAAGGATGATGCAAAGGCGCTGATGCGCGGCGACTCGCAAATCCTGTTCGACGGCGCCAGCGCCAACCTGTTGAAGCTTGTACATCTCAACGTTGTAGGCGGCCAGCAGGCGAGCCACACTGGCGATCTGCTATATGCAAGCTCTCGGCTGTGGGTCATTGGGACATTGATCGGGAACCTGACGCTCGGTTTGATTCTGGCGCTTTTTATCTCGCGCGCTATCACACGCCCCCTGAAGGAGGCGATATATGTTGCAAGTCTGGTTGCTTCCGGCGATTTGACTTCGAAGATCGAGGTGACCACTAAAGACGAGACCGGCAAGCTCATGCAGGCGCTGAAGGACATGAATGATAACCTGCTGGGTATCGTCAGCGAAGTGCGCAGTGGCATCGACTCCATCACCACCGCTTCCAAAGAGATCGCCACCGGCAACAGCGATTTGTCGCAGCGCACCGAAGAGCAGGCGTCTTCTCTGGAAGAAACCGCCTCCAGCATGGAAGAACTTACCAGCACCGTCAAGCAAAACGCCGAGAACAGCAAACAGGCCAGCCAGTTGGCTATTGGCGCGCGTGACGTAGCGGTCAAGGGCGGCGAAGTGGTGAACAAAGTGGTCACCACCATGGCCTCCATCAACGAGTCCTCCAAGAAGATCGTGGACATCATCTCTGTCATTGAAGGCATCGCCTTCCAGACCAACATCCTGGCCCTTAACGCGGCGGTCGAAGCGGCCCGCGCCGGAGAGCAAGGCCGCGGCTTTGCCGTGGTAGCCGGAGAAGTCCGCACCCTGGCCCAGCGCAGCGCCTCGGCGGCCAAGGAGATCAAGGGCCTGATTGGCGACTCCGTAGAAA
>DATMXC010000066.1:0-29974 GCA_035561915.1 Gammaproteobacteria bacterium | reverse complement strand
GGTAAGGTATTGCCCCTTACCGTGGTGGTGCCCGTGCCATGGTTTCCGCTGCAAAGGCTGATCCGCAGATGGCGCCCTCACTTTCGTCCCGACGCCCCCCGGCATGAAATTCAGGACGGCATCGAAGTCCTGCATCCACGCTTTTTTTCCGTGCCGGGGCTGTTCAAATCCCTGGACGGCCTGTTCATGGCAGTGGGGAGCCTGACGACGTTGCTGCGCCTGAAGCGGCGTTTTGCATTTGACTTGATTGACGCGCATTTTGCCTACCCCGACGGTTATGCCGCCACGCTGCTCGGTAAATGGCTCAAAGTGCCTGTAACGATTACCCTGCGTGGCACCGAAGTCCCCCTGTCGAGGGAACCGGGCCGGCGCAGGGGTATCGTCGCCGCGCTTTCCGGAGCGGCGCGGGTGTTCTCGGTGTCTGAATCGCTCAAGCGTCACGTAGTAAGTTTAGGTGCCGATGCCGACAAAATTCGCGTGGTGGGCAACGGGGTAGATACCGTCAAGTTCAGCCCGATCGACCGGGGCGAGGCACGACGCAGCCTCAACCTGGCACCGGATGCCCCGATACTGGTTTCGGTGGGCGCGCTGGCGGAACGCAAAGGATTTCATCGGGTCATCGAGCGGCTGCCGGTACTGGTGAAAAAATTCCCCAATCTGATTTACCTGATTGTAGGAGGCGCCAGCCCGGAAGGGGACTGGGGCGAAAAGCTGCGGGCGCAGGTCGCACAATTGGGCCTCGCGGACCATGTCATCTTTCTTGGGGCATTACCCCCCGAGGAGTTGAAGCTGCCCCTGTCCGCAGCGGATGTCTTTGTGCTTGCCACGCGCAACGAGGGTTGGGCCAACGTGTTTCTCGAAGCCATGGCCTGCGGGTTACCCGTGGTCACCACCGATGTGGGCGGCAACCGCGAAGTGGTGACAAGCCCCGAGTTAGGCACGATAGTCGAATTTGGCGATGGCCCGGCGCTGGAGCACGCCCTTGCCGATGCCTTGCGCAAGAGTTGGGATCGCAGCGCCATCGTGGACTATGCCAGGGCCAATTCCTGGGACAGTCGGGTCAACGTGCTGGTGGAAGAATTTTTCGCGCTTACCGGAAACGCACCGAAGGACAAGCAACCGGCGCCACGGGGCCGGTTTGCCTAATGCAAACGACTATGGTCAGTTCCTTGTTCGCCCGCCGCGTTATTTACCCCCTGCACGAGAGGCTGCTCAAACGGCCCACGTTTCGCTACCTCGCTGAACTGGAGCAAACCCAATGGTGGTCTCGTGTAGCCATCGAACAACTGCAACTTAAAAAGCTGAAAATATTGCTACAGACCGCGTTGGCGCACAGCCCCTGGCACGCAGAACGGATCCGCGCCGCCGGATTGGATGTGTCGCCCGATTCGGCGCCGTTGACCCTGGCCGATTTGCGCCACCTGCCCACCATGACCAAACAGGACGCGCAAGAACATGGCGAGGCGATCCGCTGGGCGGGCGTACCCGGCGGCGCGTTCAAATACAACACCGGCGGCTCCAGCGGACAACCGCTGATTTTTTACTACGGCCGGAGCCGCCAGGCCTCCGACGCCGCGGGCCGCATCCGTGCGCGGCGCTGGTGGGGCGTGGACGTGGGCGACCGGGAAGTGTATCTGTGGGGCGCGCCGGTGGAGCTTAACAAAACCGACCGGATCAAAACCCTGCGCGATCGGCTGCTGAACCAGTTGGTGCTGAATGCCTTCGAGATGTCTCCGGCCAACATGGACGCTTATATACAGGCCATACAAGCCTATCAGCCCAAGTGCATCTACGGTTACGCGAGCAGCATCGCGCTACTGGCGGCGCACGCCCGCGATCGCGGCGTGCGACTCAAGCTGCCCGGCTTGAAGGTGGTATGCACCACCGGCGAACCGCTCTATCCCTATCAACGGGAGCTTATCCAGGAAGTATTCGGTGTGCCCGCCGCCAACGAATTCGGCAGCCGCGATATCGGTTTCACCGCCCACGAAGCCCCTGGGGGCCAACTACTGCTCATGAGTGAAAGCATCCTTTTGGAGGTACTGGATGCAAGCGGAAGCCCGGTCCGCCCGGGTGAGATGGGCGAAGCCGTCATCACCGGCTTGTGCTCGGAGGCCCAGCCTTTCATCCGCTACCGCACCGGCGACATGGTACGAATGGCAGACGGTGCCTGCGCCGGCGAACGCGGGCTGCACGTGATCGCCGAAGTGGCCGGGCGCAGCACGGATTTCGTGGTGCGCGCGGACGGCACCATCATGCACGCGCTTGCCCTCATCTACGTGCTGCGCGCGGTGGAAGGGGTGGCGGAATTCAAACTGATCCAGCATACGCCTGAGGACATGGAAGTTCTGGTGGTGCCGGGCCGGGGCTTCGGCCCGGATCGGCAGGGCCAAATTGAAAGCGGAATCAGGGCGCGCATGGGAGACTCTGTGCGTGTGACCATACGGCTCATGGAACGCATCCCCGTGGAGGTGTCCGGAAAATACCGTTATGTGGTGAGCCATGTCCCCTTGCCGGCCGGCCTGGAATCCGCGCAGGCGGCTTTCGGATACAATTAAATCGGACAAGCATCTCGCCTATGGATATTGTAAAAATTGCCGCATTACCCTTCCGCTATAAACCGTGGCGCCCGCGTCATCTCCGCCTGATCATGCAGGACCTGATGGCGCCGGGTAATCAGCCGGAACAAGATCACCTGGAACATCTCCGGGCTGCTATAGATTGGCTGTGCCGCGCGCAGGATGTGCGGGCGGACAAGGCGGATGCAGGCGGCGTATCCGCCGGCTGGAGCTTTGAGGACGGCTGGCTGCCCAGTTATCCGGAAACCAGCGGCTATATCATCGAAACATTTCTGGCAGCCGCTAAACTGTTGGATCGGCCTGATCTGATCGGCCGCGCCCACCGAATCATCGATTGGGAGTTGTCGCTTCAGCAGGAAGACGGCGCCTTTCCCGGACATTTCGGCGAGTCTGATAGTCATCCGGTGATTTTCAATACCGGCCAAATCATGCATGGCATGATCGCCGGATACACGCAATTGGGGCGGCAGGAATGTCTCGACGCCGCAGTCAAGGCAGGTCACTGGCTGGCCCGGCAGCAGGATGAAGACGGTTGCTGGCGGCGCTTCGAGCATAATGGCGTACCTCACACCTACAACACCCGTGGCACCTGGGCGTTGCTCGCCACCGCCCTGATCGCAGATGAGGCAAAACTCAAAGCCGCCGCACTGCGTAATCTCGATTGGGCGTTGGCGCAACAAACAGCCACTGGCTGGTTCGCCAACAACGCCTTCACCCCGGGGCGGCTGCCTTTCACTCATACTATCGCTTATGCCATCCGCGGCTTCCTGGAGAGCGGGGTACTGCTTGGCGAAGAACGCTATCTTGCGGCGGCGGAGAAAGCGGCCCGCGCCGTGGCGCGGGTGCAGCGGCCCGACGGCTGGCTGGCCGGCACCTATGACGAGAATTGGCAGGCCGGTGCAAGCTACTGTTGTTTGACCGGTGTGGCTCAAATGGGATTGAACTGGCTACGGCTCGCCCGCGAGTGCGGGGCGGAAGACTTGCGCGCGCACGCTCGCAACGGATTGAGCTATCTCAAGCGCAACCACAGGCTGACCGACTCGGATCCTACATTTCGCGGTGCAGTGGCCGGTTCTGCGCCAATCTGGGGACGGTACTCCATGTTTGAATTCCCCAATTGGGCGGCGAAATTTTTTGCCGATGCCCTGATGATGGATATGGCCGACATGACCGTGCCGCCGGTTGCCAAGGTCGGCCACGCCGCGCCGGAGGTGATGTCACATGTCTGACTTATCGGTACTGATACTGTGCGGCCGCTCACCCCGGCATCTCTATGTCGCCAACATGCTCTGCGAAAGCGCCCGCGCGGTTGCGATCGTGCAGGAAACCGGTAGTCAGTGGAACGGTAAAAAATTACGGCGTCTGCTCAATCCTGTCAAGCTCTGGCGCAAAGGCTGGCGCTGGTTGAGGGATCGCAGGCGTTATACCGGAGGCGGCGAAGCCAAATTCTTCTTCGGCAGCCGGACTCCGTTTCTTGCCCGGCCGGACTTGCTGGTGGAGGTGCCGCATATCAATCACCCCGATGTAGTAAGGCTGGCACAGAACCTGCAACCGGATGTGATTGCGGTGTTTGGCACCTCCCTCATCCGCGGTGACTTGCTTACTAAGGGACGGCTCGGGATCGTCAATCTGCACGGAGGGCTCTCCCCAGAGTACCGCGGGGCGGACTGCACGTTCTGGGCGCTTCACAATGGCGAGCCGGAGAAGGTTGGCTGCACCCTGCATTTCATCGACCAAGGCATCGACTCGGGTGACCTGATTGCGCATATATGTCCGGAGGTTCGGGAGGGCGACGAGGAGCTTACCTTGTTCTGGCGCGCCATAAGGGATAGCGCGTTGGGATACGCCGAACTGATGGAGCGCCTCGCGCGCGGTGAGCGCTTTGGTCAGAAGCAGCCGGGCAAAGGACGTCTTTATCAAGTCAAGGACCGAGGCTGGAGACATGAGCGGCGACTTGCGTGGCGGATCAGAAATGGCCTGCTATGCGGTCTTCGCTTGCCGCATCGCATTCGATGGTTTCCAAGACCGGAGCCCGTTGGGGTGAATCCGGAGCGGGCCGCCGGTACTGAGACTCGCGCATGAGTCATATCGGGTGGTAAGCGGAGGGTTTGAGTTTGCGTGATATCTTCGTCACAGGCGTCGTGTTTGCAAGCCTGTTCTTTATTCTTCGGGAACCCTACATCGGGGTACTGGTGTGGTCCTGGCTGGGGTACATGAACCCGCACCGGCTGGCATGGGGCTTCGCCTACGATTTTCCCTTCGCCGAAATTGTGGCAGTCACCACCTTGGTGGCGCTGTTTGCGTCCAAGGAGTCAAAGCGCATCCCATGGACACGCGAGAGCGTTCTGCTGCTGATTTTCGTCATGTGGATGTTCTTTACGACATTCTTTGCAGTGATTCCGGAGGCGGCCTGGTTCAAGTGGGACAAGGTCTGGAAGGTGCAACTGTTCGTCTTTGTCACGTTGGTGCTTATCAATGATCCCAAGCGTCTGGACCTCCTCATTTGGGTTATTGTACTGTCGCTCGGTTTTTATGGCGTCAAAGGTGGGATTTTTACGATTACTACCGGCGGTGCCCATAATGTGCTTGGGCCCCAGGGCACGCTCATCGGGACGAACGGGGAGATAGGCACTGCCCTGAACATGACCATTCCCCTCATGCGCTACCTGCAGCTCAAGACCGAGAGCCGATGGCTCCGTTACGGTCTGATGGCGGCCATGATTCTTACCCCGTTTGCGGTGGTGGGCACGCACTCGCGGGGGGCGTTTCTCGGTCTCGCGGCCGTGCTTCTCATGCTCTTCCTCAAGACCCGGAAAAAGGTGATGCTCTCGATTGTTCTCGGACTGACCGTTTACTCTGCCATCAGCTTCATGCCGGAGGAGTGGAAGGCGCGCATGCACACCATCGAGACCTACGAGGAGGATGCCTCCGCGATGGGTCGCGTAGAGGCTTGGAAGTTCGCGATAGAGATCGCCAATGAGCGCCCCATCGTAGGCGGCGGGTTTGAGATCACCGCCGGCCGCCACAGGGCAGCGCACAGCATCTATTTCCAGATGCTAGGCGAGCACGGTTACGTGGGCCTCGGCTTGTTCCTGCTGCTTGGAATAACCACCTGGATGACCGCCTCGTGGATACGTCGCAAGGTCAATAAGGACCTGGATGCCAGATGGATGGGGGACCTTGCCGCCATGATCCAAGTGGCCCTCGTGGGCTATGCCGTGGGCGGGGCATTTATCAGCCAGGCCTACTTCGATCTGTTCTACCACCTGATTGCAGCTGTGGTGATTCTCAAGGTGCTGGTGCTTCAGCGGCTTGCCGGAAAAGAGCAGGAGAAGCCAGTGGAGTGGGGGAGCGCGCTCACGCGCACATCAAGATTAGGGAAGGGCGTCTGATGGCCGGTTGCATACGCAGCACCGACGTCCCCGCGCCGAATGTCTTCTGAGCCTTCCCAGCGGAATGCAGGTATGAACGATTTCTGGACAAAGGTGGAAAAGACGTTACGCCACCACGGGCTGGCCACGCTCAGGGCTTTCCGGGGCGTATATTGGGATCTGCGCCCCATCCCTGCGTTGAAACCGATATTTGTCGTGGGTTGCAGCCGCGCCGGCACTACCCTGGTGTACAAGACCTTTTCCGAATCACCGGAGTTGGGCACCATCCAGCGCGAGACCCATGACTTCTGGGCTGGGCTGCATCCCCTTGCGGAGAAAGGCTGGAGCAGCCACGCGCTCTCCGCGGCAGATGCGAGCGAGCGCGACAGGGACTTTGTGGCCCGCTACTTCTACGTCTGGAGCGGCCGTACCAGATTCGTGGACAAGAACAACCAGAACGGCCTGTGCGTGCGCTACTTGCAGGCATTGTTCCCGGATGCCTACTTCGTATACGTGAAGCGCAGCCCCGGCGACAACATCAATTCGCTTATCGAGGGTTGGGATAGACCGGACCAGTTCGCCACTTGGTCGGCGGGACTTCCGGCAGAGGTGGCCATTGACGGTGGGAAATACCGGCGCTGGTGCTTCTTCCTGGCAGAGGGATGGCGCCAATACCTGAACGCGTCCATCGAGGAGGTTTGTGCGTTCCAGTATACCGCGATGAATCGGGCGATTCTTGATGCCCGCAAGGCGGTTCCTGCGCGCCAGTGGATCGAGATCGTATACGAGGACCTGGTGCGCGACCCGGTTGCCGGATTCCGCCGAGCGTTCGACGCCTGCGGGCTGTCGTTTACCCCGGAGCTCGAACGGCACTGCGCGACGGTCATCTCGCGTCCCTACAATGCATTCTCCGAGATCCGCCTTGATAAGTGGAAGGCTGGGCGAAACCGGGAGCGCATTGAACGGGTGCTGCCGTCGGTCCTGGATGCGGCCCGCGACATGGGGTATGCTTTCTAGGGTGGCGATGGGCTTGGCATTGCTCGCCGTGTTGTGGTTGGCCGGGTGGGCGGCGATCGTCTGGCGGTACCGGGGGCAGGCGCACGCCGCTTGGGCAGAGCCCGTGCTCAATCGGCCGGTGCTGGTCCTGGAGAGCGATGATTGGGGCCCGGGGCCGGAACTTCACGCCGATCGCCTGCGGGCGCTTGCGGGGGTGCTCAGGCCGTTCCGGGACAGCCGGGGACGGCCGCCTGTCATGACACTCGGCATGGTTCTCGCCGTCGCCGACACACAGGGCATGGCGCGAGAGCAATCGTTCAGTTATCGGCGCGTCACACTCGCGGACAGGAGGTTCGCCGCGCTGCTACAAGCCATAGAGGAAGGGCGACGAACAGGCGTGTTTGTCCCCCAGTTGCACGGCATGGAGCACTATTGGCCGCCGACGCTGATGTCGCTAGCAGCGTCGGATGCGACGATTAGGGCTTGGTTCCTCTCAGAGGGGATTGCGGATAGTGCGTGTCTGCCGTCCCATTTACAGAGCCGCTGGACCGATGCCAGCATGCTACCCTCGCAGCCCCTGTCCGAAGCGGAGGTCGAGAAAGCAGTCCAGGAGGAAACGGAGGCCTTCAAGGCTATCCTGGGTGTTCCTCCGAGCGTAGCTGTCCCACCAACTTTTGTGTGGACTGCCGCGGTGGAGGATGCATGGGCCCGCGCCGGCGTGACCGTGATCGTGACGCCGGGGCGACGCTACGAGGGCCGGGGGCTTAACGGCGCGCCGGATCGTGCGGGTCCGCCGATTTACAACGGACAGATGGGTGGCGGGGGTCTCGTGTACGTGGTGCGGGATGCCTACTTCGAGCCCACCTGGGGCCACACTGCGGAGCAGGCCCTCGCTGCCCTCGCGGCCAAGAGCCGGCTGGGCCGTCCGGCGCTGTTGGAGACGCACCGCTTCAATTTTGTCGGCGACGCAGCTTCCTGCGAAGCTGCCCTCAAGGAACTGGCGCGGCTCCTGGAAGGCGCGTTGGCACGCTTCCCAGGCCTTGCATTCATGTCGACAGAGGAGCTGGCAGAGGCCATGCATCGGCGCGTGCCGGACTTGATCGCATCGGCCTGGCCCGTCCGGTTGCATTTCTGGCTGGCGCGTCTGGCGGAGATCCCGCGCCTGCGCCAGCTCGCCTGGTTCACCGGCTTGGCGCTACTCGTGCTGCCGCTGTTGATGCTCACGGCGCCGCGCTTTCGCAGCGGCGTGATGGAGGCGCGATAGCGTGCTCCCGCGTTTCTCGGTCACTATTGCCGTCTGCAATGGGGCGGTCACGATTGGCCGGGCCATCGAATCGGTCCTGGCACAGAGCTACCCGGCGCACGAGATCATCGTGGTGGACGACGGCTCCACCGACGACACGGCGGAGGTCGTGGGCGGCTACGGCGAGCGCGTTCGCTACGTATACCAGACCAACGCGGGTGTCGCAGCGGCGCGCAACGCGGGGGCGCGGCTTGCCACGGGAGAGTGGCTGGCGTTTCTCGACGCCGATGACCTTTACTATCCCGACCGGCTGCGCTGGCATGCAGAGTGGATCGCCGAGGACCCCCACCTGGATTTCCTCACCGGCGACCAGGAGTACCGGTCTCCTGAGGGCGCGCTGCTGCGCCGCTCCATGGAAAACACCCAGGCCGGACGGATGCTGCTCGGGCGGGCCGGCCCGGATGGCAGGGTGGTGATGGAGCGGGACGAGGAGATTGCGGCATTTGTTGACGAGCACTTCGGCGACACCCACACCCTGAGCGTGCCGCGTGCGGCCTTTCTCGGGATGGGCGGCTATCCCCTCGGATTTCGGGTGTGCGAGGATGTCAACCTGCTCATCAGGCTGTGTGCTGCGAGCCGGCGCATCGGGGTGATGTGCCGGCCTATGGCGATCTACTACATCTACGAGCACAGCGCGACGCGACGCGACCCGTTGCAGTCCCAGGAACTCACGGTGGAGGCGTTGCTTGCCTTGCGCCAACCGCTTGCAGATGCGCGCCGTGCGGTGAAGCTGGGCTGGCGCCGAGCCTTGCGCCGGTCCCGGCTCAATCTGGCATATGTACTCCTGCGCCGCGGACACCGGAGTAAAGCGATACGGGCAGTGTTGCCCACCCTCGCCTCGGGCCGGATTGTGGATGGGCTGAGGGATATCGCCTCGGTGCTGCGAGGGTTGTGAACGAACTCCGGCGTGTAGCGGTGACGGGAGCCGAAGAAGATCTGCATTAGAGGATTGATGCGAACATGGCAGGGCAAGGCGTGAGTCCGTATAACTACCCCCTCATCACCGAGCTGTTCCGGCCGAGCAAGGGCGGCACGCCGGTGTGGTACGACGAGGCCTACCGCCGCTTCGGTGGTGGACGATGTCACTGGGCTGAGGGTGGACGGTTTATCCGTCGAGGACGTGGCATGGGTGAAGCATCATGAGTATAGAAAATTCACTGCGTTTGGCCATTCTGGACAATACAATATCAAAAAAGAGTTTAAAGAAAGGTTATGCCAGAGGCGAAACTGATAACAGATTTTCAGGCTTGATGAACAGCACTGTCGATGGAGTGTCATTTAAAATTACCATCATTGATCCATTCCCATTTCCGATAAATCCTTTCAGGAACATGCATTCGCTCTATGCAGGAGTCGATATATTTAGGGCAATAAGGGTGTTAGTGTCGTTAAAAAAATATGATGCTATCCTGGCAGTTGGCGAATCATCTGCCCTGGTTTTGCTTTTTTTTAAACAGATTTTTCGGTTTAAAACGCCTATTTTAATCTTGGATCCGGCAATCAGCTTTGATTGGCAGGCGAGAAAGAGGGTGTTGGACTTTGTTTTGCCACGTGCACAGGCGGTTTTGTTGCGTGGAAATAATCAGGCGGATCTTCTAAAGCAGATTTATGGCGAACGGTGTAAGCCGGAAATAATTTATCATGCAATAAATACTGATTATTATAAACCTCAAGATGTGAGGCAAGAAAACTATATATTTAGTATTGGAAATGATGTGGGTCGAGATTTCAAGACCCTGATTGAAGCGTCCAGAAATATTGATGCGGAAGTCCTAATAAAGACAAACGAACAATCATTGGCAGAACTCGCTCTTCCGGATAATGTTCATATCATGAAAGAACGTGTTTCTTTCGATGAACTAAAGGCCTTGTATGCCAAGGCACGTTTTGTCGTGGTGCCGCTGAAGGATCTTCCGCATGCGGGAGGGGTCAATAGCGTTCTTGAGTCAATGGCCATGGGCAAGGCCTCAATTATTAGCCGGTCACAAGGAATTAAAGACTATATTTCGGATAGTGAAACCGCGTTAGTGGTTGAGCCTGGAAACGTAGATCAGCTTCATCGTGCAATGCGCTACTTATTGGCCAATCCAGATGAGGCGATTAGGCTCGGGAGTAATGCCAGACGCCATGTGATTGATAAATTTCGCAATGAAACCTATAACAAGCGACTGGCAAGTATTATTCTGAAAACCTACCAGAATTCGAGAAACTAGCTTAACCGAAAGAAATAGCTATGGAGCTGTCTTCTTCCCTTTCATCGGGGTTAGGCAAGAGGTTCGCCTTAATTGATTGGATTTTTGGAGAATAGGAGATTAAGTTGAAAATGATTGTCACTAAGCGTCTTTGCCGTCATTGGTGAAAATCGTCGATTATGGCAATCATATATATAGCGATACCCTGATGCCTCCATAAACTGATAGAGTTCCTGGGCGGTGGCGCCAAGTTCCTTCAGGTAAGAGTCAGTAACCTCACACAACACCATGGGCCCGTTATCAGAATCAAGGAGCTGCTTGAGGCCTTTCAGTGCAAGTAATTCTGCACCTTCTACATCGATTTTTATGAGTCGTATATGTTCCTGTGGCGGAATTACTGTGTCCAGCCGCACCGCAGGAGCCTCCCAGTGCTCACTGCTTCTTTCATCAAATCGCATTGAGTTTTGGCCAGAGACGTTTCCTACACCTCTTTTTGCTATTTTTACAGTACCTTTGCAATTACAGGCAGCATAATTATGGACTATTATGTTCGTCGCATTATTCAAGTTTATGTTTCGTTTCAGTTTGTCCACTGTCGGTGGCACGGGTTCAAAGGCGTAGACTTTTCCTGTGTTTCCAACAAGACCTGACGCCAGCAATGTGAAGTATCCAGCATTGGCGCCAACGTCCACAAACGTATCGCCCGGCCTTAAGAATTTTTTTATCACGTATGATTCGTCTGGCTCCCAGAGTCCCCATATGTAGATAAATCTGTCTATATACTGCTGAGGGTCCAGATACATTTTGAACCCATGCTTGGTGACGTGTTCGCCACTTTTATAATACGTGCGACTCATGCGCGGATTCAGAATAGTCCAAGCCCGCCATTTGCCACGCTCAATGGGGAAATTCGTAAAATAGGCTTTTGCAAGTGTAGTAAATAAACGTCCCATAACCATCTCCCTTATGTATTTTTAATTCGTGAAGGTCTTCATATAACGAATTTAACGGGGCTTATAAACGTAGCAAAAAACAACGCAGCACCTAGGCGCGGTGGTTCCACGGTATGTTACATAAGCGCGGACGTGTCGGCTATGCGGGTTTCTTCGCTGCAACCTCTCGCAACATCGAGTCTTGGGCCAGCCAAGCGGACATGGTAGCACGGAGCTTTATGGCCATGCCCGGGTTGCGCCGCGACGTTCTGCTTGCATGTCGGGGCGTTTATTATGTCGTAGAGCCGGTATACTGGACCGTCCCACATAGGGATGCCCAGGAAATAGAGCGGGAGCGTTGATAGGCCTTGCGCAGCAGGTAGGAAAAGCGCCAGTCCGGCAGGATGCGGCCGCAGAAGAGGGTGGCATCGGGGTGGCAATCGGCCGCCCGGCAGATGTTGACGAGGAAGTTCGCATCGACCCGATGGTCATCGTCCACGAAGGCCACCACATCGCCATTCAACCTGGGAATGGCGCTGTTCAAGGAGTAAGACTTACCTGGCGTGGGTTCCGGAAACCATTCCATGGGGATGGCGCCGGCCTCCGTTTGTCGCTGCTGGTAGTCCTCCAGCAGCTTATGGGTGCCTTCACTGCAGGCGCTCGCGGCCGCGAGCAGATCGACGGACCAGTCATCATTGGGAGTTGTATTGCTGATCTTCAGCTTTGTTGGATGACACATTTTAATCAATTATACTGCGCCAATGAATCCCGAAAATTGAGATTGTATGCCGTTTTTTATGCATCGCCGCGAAAAGAAAAATGGTTGATGCGGCACTTTCTCGCCTGAACGCCCGGTAGCGGATTGTAGGCAAATGCTCTTCAATTCATATTTCTTCATTTTCGTTTTCCTACCGGTCACGCTGATCGTCTTTTTCACCCTGGGTAGGGGTAGAGAGCAACGTGCGGCCATCGCCTGGCTGGTGGCGGCATCGCTGTTCTTTTATGGCTGGTGGAACCCCGTCTACCTCGGCCTGATTATTGCCTCGATTCTGTTCAACTTCACCATTGGGACCGTCGTCGGTGGTCGGCGCAGGTTGGCGGTGAAAAAAGCCGCGTTGACCTTCGGCATCGCCGCCAACTTGTCGGTCTTGGCGTATTACAAATACGCGGGATTTTTTCTGTCCAACCTGAATGCCGCACTGGGGTCAGTATATACTGTCGGGGAGATCATTCTTCCGCTCGGCATCTCGTTTTTTACCTTCACGCAAATCGCCTTTCTCGTCGACGCCTATCGGGGCGAAGCGCGCGAATACAAGTTCTTGCATTACGCTTTGTTCGTTACTTACTTTCCCCACTTAATCGCGGGCCCGGTGCTGCATCACAAAGAGATTATGCCGCAGTTTGGGCATTCGTCTATCTATCGTTTCGATACACTCAATTTTTCTGCCGGGCTGACCTATTTCGTGCTGGGGCTGTTCAAGAAGGTCGTTATCGCCGACAGCATTGCCGGGTTCGCCACGCCGGTATTCGCCGCGGCCGCGACGGGAGCCTCCTTATCCATGCTGGATGCCTGGGGCGGCGCGCTTGCCTATACCTTCCAGCTTTATTTTGATTTTTCAGGCTACTCGGACATGGCGATTGGGTTGGCGCTGATGATGGGGGTCAGGCTGCCGCTCAACTTCGACTCCCCCTACAAGGCGGTAAACATCATCGATTTCTGGCGGCGCTGGCATATGACCCTATCGCGTTTTCTCCGAGACTACCTCTACATACCGCTTGGCGGCAGCCGCCACGGCAATGGGCGGCGCTACGCCAATTTAATGGTGACCATGTTGCTCGGCGGCTTATGGCACGGCGCTGGTTGGAGTTTCATCGCATGGGGGGCGCTGCATGGGGGTTACCTGGTGATCAATCACGCTTGGCATTGCGTGCGCCGCAAGCTTGGCCATGACCTGAAGCGCAGCACTTGGTGGGGCCGCGGCTTGGCGATACTGGTCACCTTCTTGGCGGTCGTGGTTGGTTGGGTCTTTTTCCGCGCCGACAGTTTTTCAACCGCCGAGCGTATGTTGAGGGCCATGTTCACCTTCCCGCTATCCGGGGCGACGCCGTTTTATGCCGATATTATCCAAGCTTCGCAACTGGCCAAATGGCTGGGCTTGCTCGGTGTGAAACCCGCGCCGGAGTTGCTGCTCGCTACCGCGCTGAGCGTGCTGACGGCGATCACGTTCTTCATGCCGAACACTCAGCAGATCATGGGCCGTTACTATTGGGCGCCGCATAAGTCGGCGGAAACCGCGCCGCTGGGCGTAGTAACCGGGCGCTGGGCGCCCAGCCGGATATGGGCGCTGGGGATCGCCGTAGCGGGCGTATGGGCCTTGCTTGGGTTGACCGAGGTCAGCGAATTTCTGTATTTCCAATTCTGATGATCGAAGCGAAAAATTATATCCGGATCCTTGTCATCGCCTGCCTCGCCAGCGTGGCGGTGGTGGCGGGGTTGAATTACGCAGTTGATCCGTTCAGCGTGTTTGGCGCGCCTCGCATCGCCGGCTTCAATGCAAACAAAGTCGACTTTCTCGAACACCTGCGCATGACCAACGTCTATGCAGTCAAACGCATCAAACCCAAGTGCATCATCCTCGGCACGTCGCGCGCCGGCCGCGGCCTGTCTCCCGACCATCCGGCGCTGGCCGTCACACCGTGCTACAACATGGCGCTGCCCGCGATCGGCCTGTATGAAATGCGCAGATACTTTCAGCATGCCCAAGCAATCCAGCCCTTGGACCATGCCATCCTGGCGCTGGATTTCCGAGTGTTCAACACCACGCCGGATCGCAGCGGCGCTTTCTCCGAGACGCGTCTCGCGGTCGATCGCGAGGGAATCGCGCAGTTCAATCTGTTTTCCGCGCACATGCCCGATCTGGCGGCCGCCCTGTTATCTACGAAGGCATTGTTATCGAGTGTAAAGACCGTGCGCCAGCAGCGCTGGGCCAATATCACGCTGGCGACAAACGGCTACTGGCAATCCTTGACAGACACTTATGACCATGCGGCGGCCTTCAACGCCTATACGCGGAACAGCTTTCGGCGATTCGAAGATATTGCGCACAATGACCCAACCTTCAGTCAAAACGCCGATGACCTGCGGGCGTTGTTGCGCGCCGCTTATCAGTCTACCGTCAAGGTTAGCGTGCTGATATCGCCCTCGCACGCCTGGCATTGGGAGACACTGCACCAATCCGGGCTATGGCCGCGGTTTGAGGAAATGAAACGGATGATCGTCAGCATTAACCATGAAGAGGCCACCCGCGTGGAGAAAGCAGAATATCAAGTATGGGACTTCAGCGGCGCGGTTGACCCCAGCCTGGAGCCTCTGCCGGCAGGCGGTAAACAAAAGGCAATGCGTTGGTACTGGGAGCCGGTCCATTACAAGCGCGCGCTTGGCGATGCAGTGCTTAGCCGGGTGCTTACCGACCAAGCGCCGGCATTTCCCGTGCTCGCCGGGTTCGGCACCAAAATCACCCCGGCCAATTTGGAAGAACATTTGCGTCGCTTGCGCACCCTGCAGAAGCAGTATGCGCAAGCCCACCCCGAGGACGTGGCGCACATCCGGGAGCTTATGCCAAAAAACCAAACTCGCAAGGGTATGCAATGACTCCTCTGGCCCGGTGATAGGTAATGACAAGAAAAACCAAACTGCTTATCGGCGCCTTGGCTTGTCTATGTTTTGCGCTAGGCGCGTTGGCGGGCAAGTTCTATCCGGAGTTCAAACGGTATGCGGGTTTAACGTTCATAGCCGGGCATGATGCCGAGCCCTTCCGCTGGCCGGATGGATTCAAGGTCGTGGAAATTGATAGTTCGGCGGATGGGGCAAAACAAAAGGCTTATTTTTCTCGCTCGTCATCCAGCACGCAGAAGCCGCTCTTGGTTAGCCTGCATGTCTGGTCCGGCAGTTACGCTTCAAAGGATGCGCTGGCGGCCTATGCGAAGCAACACGACTGGAATTATATCCATCCGGATTTCAGGGGGGCAAATGAGACGCCCGATTCCTGCTTGAGCCCGAAAGTCGTATCGGATATCGATGATGCGATTGTCTACGCGCTGCGCGAAGGCAATGTTGATATACGCAATATTTTCGTAGTCGGATTTTCCGGTGGGGGCTACGCCACGGCCGGCATGTATCTCAAATCAAAGCATCCGGTACGGGCATTCTTGGCCTGGGCGCCGATCACGGATCTGCATGCCTGGTATTGGCAATCCGCCGCGCGCGGGAACCCTTTTACCCAGCACATCCTCCAGTGCACATCCGATGGCAAGCGGTTGGACAAGCAAGCGGCATGGGCGCGATCGCCGCTTTATTGGGAATTTCCGCAGCCCCCCCGATCCAGAATCGAGCTGTACGCCGGCATCGATGACGGTTACAAAGGCACGGTGCCGATTTCCCATTCCATCCAATTTTACAATCGGCTGGCCGAAGCATATGGAGATGCGAGTCAACGTGTTACAGAAGAAGAAATGGCGTTGTTGTTGAGCCGTGGGGGAGAGAATGCGCCAGACACAAGGAAAATCGCAGATCGGGCCGTCTTGTTCAATCGCAGTACTGCCAATGGGTCGCTCACAATATTTCAGGGGGTGCATGAAATGTTGGCGGGATATTGCTTTGAGCGGCTGCGGGCGCTCGTAGAGCCGTAGGAAGTTAAGGATGGTGGTAATGACCATCGACTGGTTGAGCCTGTCCTCCAATATTCTGAAATGATTCATTAAGGTAAAGCGAGGAGGCAGCGTTCCAGGACTCCGTCCTCAGAGGGGCCGAGTGCTCGAATTTGCCGGCGCACCGCGGCAGGCTCGTACACACAGATGTAACCGGCAGGCACGATTCTTGCTATAAGTTTTATGATAGAATATCGGGCCGCCGACAGTGCGGATACGGCTCACGAATAAGCAACAATGCCGCTTGATCCAGGTTAGCTCTCTATGATGCTGCAGCCAGTTGCCAAGAAACCATTTATCAGGGGCGCGTCATGACCAGGAGAAAATGGGGGGGCACAGTCATCGTGCTGCCACTACTCGTGCTCGCCTTCCCCGTGACAGACCGCATTCCTTTCTTTTCCCCCGCCGACGGAAAGTTCATCGAACATGCATTGCCCTTGAAGGACAGCCTCGAAGTGTTTGACATGGGCGTCGCAGATGTGAACGGCGACGACCTGTTGGACATCTACACCTCCAACCACAACTACCGGCAAGTAGTGCTGATAGCCGACGGGCGTGGCGGCTATCGGGACGTTGTGTCCGCATGGGGTCTCGATCAGAACCATGACGGATATGTGCAAGAGATCAAGGACGTCACGGCGGACAGGCTGCTTACCATAGAGCGGACGGGTGGGGCGTAGGGTATGCGCGAACTTGAATGCCGTAGGAGCGCCTTCAGGCGCGAACACCCGCAGCCAAAGTTCGCGGCTAAAGCCGCTGCTATGTTCAAATACTTGAGGCCGCAGCAACAGGATAACAGGGCTCCAAAGCCTGGCATGAAAGGCATGGTATGATCATCTCCCACACACACAAATTCATCTTCATCAAGTCATGGAAGACGGCGGGGACGAGCATCGAGGCTGCACTGTCGGCACACTGCAGCGGAGACGACATCGTGACGCCGCTGGGCGACTACGGTTTCAACCGCGACGAAAAGGGCGAATGGGTTCACAAGCCGATGAATGCCGGCGATTTTCATCAGCACGACGATGCCCTCACCATCAAGAGTCAGATTCCAGCAGAGGTGTGGGAAAACTATTTCAAGTTCAGCATCGCCAGGAACCCCTGGGACCGCATGATTTCCCTGTTCTATTGGGAGAACCGGCGGAACGCGCCGCCTCTGGCGAAGAAACGCTTCTACCACCACTTGGGTGTGCCGTTCGACGCGCTGCGCGACACCAGGAAAATGTTCTCCCAGTTCGTCAGGGCGGGTGAGTGGGAAACCAACGATCGCTTCTACGTCGTCGACAACCAGCTGTGCGCCGACTTTGTGATTCGTTACGAAAACCTCGCGGACGGCCTCAGCGAAGTGTGCAAGACCGTGGATATTCCAATCACCGGCCTCCCCCAACTGAAATCGGGGATGAGGGAGAAGGGGCACCACTATTCCGAGTACTACGACGAAGAGACCAAAAACATCGTCGCCGAACGGCACAACAATGATATCCGGCTGCTGGGCTATCAGTTTGAAGGAGCTTAGACAGAGCCATGCGCCCCCACCACAGCCCTTGCGTAGGAGCGGCTTCAGCCGCGAACAAAACCGCTCGCGCGGCACTCAATCAATGCAAAAAGTGAGCACGCATCAATGCTGGCCGCAATAAAAGACCTCTACGACTACCGCGAACTAATGGCGGCGCTCGCCTGGAAAAACATGGCCGTGCGCTATAAACAAGCCTATCTGGGGCTGGCCTGGACGGTCCTTAAACCCCTCATGCTGGTGCTCATTTTTTCCTTGGTAAAGAGCTTCGTGGGAATCGATAGCGGCGATATTCCGTATCCCATTCTCACCTTTGCCGCGCTCATGCCCTGGATATTCTTCCAGGAAGCCGCCTCCGAAGGCGTCTCCAGCGTAGTCGGTAATGCGAATCTCATCCGCAAGATCTACTTCCCGCGCGAGATACTCCCGCTGACGAGCGTCGTCACCAAATTAGTGGAATTGGGCATCAACTTCCTGATTCTCGCCGGGTTGATGGTTTACTATCACATGTCCCCCACGATTTATCTGCTGTGGGTGCCCCTGATCATCGCCTATACGATCCTGGCAGTGCTTTGCATTTCCATGGTCGGTGCCGCCATGAACGTCTATTACCGGGACGTCGCTACGGCGCTGCCGGTGGCATTCTCGTTGCTCATGTATGCCTCGCCGGTGATCTACCCGCTGACACTGGTCAAGGAAAAGCTGCTGGTCAATCAGGCCGCCGGGGAATGGTCGAATTTTCTTTACACCGTATACACGCTCAACCCGCTCGCGGGCATCATCGACGCATTCCAACACGTAGTGCTGCGCGGCATCCCCCCCGACATATCGTCCATGTGGCCTGGCATGGTCCTCGTCATTATCCTGCTCCCCATCAGCTACGTGATCTTCAAACGCGCCGAATCGTATTTCGCGGACGTCATCTAGCCATGGCCATCATCGAAGTCAACCACGTCACCAAGGAATACCGCCTCGGCGCCCTGCATGGCTTAAAGCAGACCCTGCACGACACCCTCGCCCGCCTGCGCGGCGAACCCGTGCGGGAACGGCCGCTGTTCAAGGCGCTGGATGACGTGGACTTCAAGGTCGAAGAAGGCGAAGTGCTGGGCATCATCGGCCACAACGGCGCAGGCAAAAGTACCTTGCTCAAGATGCTTGCCAACATCAGTGTACCCACCCGCGGCAGCGTGAAAGTACACGGCAAGGTCGCACCATTGATCGAGGTCGGTGCAGGACTGGTGGGCGACCTCACCGGGCGAGAAAATATCTTTCTCAACGGCGCGATCCTCGGCATCCCCAAGGCCGAGATTAAAAAGAAATTCGACGAAATTGTCGCATTCTCCGAGCTGGAAGAGTTCATCGATACCCCGATCAAGCGCTACAGCTCCGGCATGTCGGTGCGGCTTGGGTTCGCCATTGCCACCAGCGTGAAATCGGACATTCTGATCGTGGACGAAGTGCTTGCTGTGGGGGATCTAGCGTTTCAGAGGAAGTGTTTTGACCGGATGGAGGACTTGATCAAGCGACAGGGCAGGACCGTACTACTGGTCAGCCACAATATCCGCCAAGTTGAGCGCTTGTGTAGCCGGGTTATCTTATTCAATAAGGGACAGGCCATCAGTGATGGCAACGCCAACGCTGTATGCACCCAATTTTACGAGGCCAGCGATACACAAATAAGCACTGGCAACTCCACCAACCTGAATTCAGCAAACAGCAATGAATGGGCAACGGGTGAAATTCTGTTGCGCGGCATTGAAATTCTGGATGCTGAAGGAAACCCCATCAGCAAACTCAGGCATGAGCAAGCCGTTAAGATTCAGCTCAATTTCGAGGTAACAAAAGAAATTCGTGTGCCCATTTTCGGGATCGGTATTCATACGACTGACTTCATATATCTGGCGACGCAACACAGCATCAATCAACTGAAATTGGATCACCTCGAAGCCGGGCATCATGTGCTGACTTTCGATATTCCATCATTTCCGTTCATGCCTGGGGTTTACTCCCTCCGTGCCGGTGTGGCGGAAGGCAGTGGTGCCAGGACGATCTTTTATGCTGAAAATCTGTTGCATCTGCAAGTTGTCTCAGACAACGCAGAAGACAGAACCTGGAATGAGGGTTTGGTATCCCTTTCCGGTATCTGGTCATGCACACCGCCTTTATTGGATTTCAATGAGAAGACACATGTCGGCCCCTAAAAAGTATCTCTATAACATCCCAGATGACCAGAATCACTCGGCCTCCAAAGTTATCGCATGGATAGGCAGTGGCCAGGAGGTGCTTGAGGTCGGTTGCGCAAGCGGCATACAGACCCGTCAACTCAAGGAACGTCTCGGTTGCCAGGTGACGGGAATCGAGATCGATCCGCTGGCTGCTGAGGATGCCCGCCCTTATTGTGACAGCCTCATCATCGGAAGTATTGAAGACCTTGATTTGGCTCAGAAGCTCGGGGACAAGCGCTTTGATGTCATTACCTTTGCCGATGTTCTGGAACATCTTTACGATCCGGCTGGCGCTCTAAAAAAGTGCGCCCCCTTCCTCAAGGAGGGTGGCCACCTGATTGCTTCCATCCCCAATATCGCCCATGCAGCCATCTGCTGGGAACTCGCGCATGGGCGATTTGATTATCAGAAATACGGTCTGCTCGATAACACCCACATTCGTTTTTTTACGAAGAAAAATGTGGCGAGGTTATTCGAAGAAGCAGGCTACCGAATCGTATCCTGGGATCGGGTGACCATGACCCCGCAGGAAACTGAGTTCAGCGTGCACTGCGGCTCTGCACAGGACCAGGCTTTTCTCGACTGGGTTGGCGAAAACAACCCGGAAGCACTCACCTTTCAATTCATCGTTAAGGCCCACCCGATCACTGTTGACGCGCAGATTTCCGACTACCGGCAGCTCGACGCCCTCGACACCATCAACAAGCTTGAAGGGAAAGTCGGCGAGCTAACCCGGCAGAACATGGGGCTGAAATCACAAATCAGCTGGCTGGAAAACCACCGCTTCGGCGCATTTAGCGGCCTGATTAACTGGCTACGCAACAAAAACAGAAACTGAACCTGAACCATGCCAGACACTCGTGTTAAAGCCATTTGTTTTTATCTGCCGCAGTTTCATCCCATCCCCGAAAATGACGAATGGTGGGGCAAAGGCTTTACTGAGTGGAGAAACGTCGCCAAGGCGAAGCCCCAGTTCCCCGGCCACTATCAGCCCCACATTCCTGCCGACCTGGGCTTCTACGATTTGCGCCTGCCGGAGGCGCGCGAGGCGCAGGCGGAACTGGCGCGGGAATACGGCATCCACGGTTTTTGCTACTACCACTACTGGTTTAATGGTCGGCGCATCCTGGAGCGGCCTTTCAACGAAGTGCTGGCAAGCGGTAAACCTGATTTGCCCTTCTGCCTGTGCTGGGCAAACGAAAATTGGACACGGCGTTGGACGGGGGGAGAACGGGACGTCCTATTGCGACAGAACTATAGTCACGAGGACGACTTGGCGCACATTCGAAGCCTGCTCCCCGCACTCCATGATGAACGGTACGTCCGGATAAATGGCAAGCCACTTTTTCTCGTGTACCGAGCCGAGCTGCTACCTGAGCCAGCACGCACCGCCGAAATCTGGCGGGATGTCGCGCGAAAAGCAGGTGTGGGTGACCTCTATCTGGCGCGGGTGGAGAGCTATAACAGTGTAATAAGAGGCGTCAAAGCGCCTGATCTTGGCTTCGACGCCGACGTTGAATTTGCGCCATTCAGTTGGAACATAGGAAGTGTAAGGCATAGGGGGAGGATTGCTCGCTTGCTCGCTAGCCTGGGTTTCCTGCCTAAGGTTTTTCTGAAGAACAAGATAATCCCATACGATGCAATGGTCCGAGGCATGCTAGACCGACCGGAAGCAGACTGGGTTCGGTTCCCTTGTGTTACGCCGGGCTGGGATAACACTGCACGCAGAAAGGAGGGCGCCACGATCCTCCAGGGATCAACTCCCCAGGCGTATGAGTCTTGGTCGAGAGAGGTTTTCACAAGAACCGTTAGGAAGCACGAAGGCGATGAGCGAATCATCTTCATAAACGCGTGGAATGAGTGGGCTGAAGGGAATCATCTGGAGCCAGATCTGTATTGGGGAAGAGCCTATCTGGAAGCAACTCGGAAAGCACTTCAGACCGAAGATACTAAGGAACCGCCCGCATGACATCCGTTGACAACATCGGGTTCGCGGTAGGGGCAAATGGCCGTGACACCTAACTTCCTATTGGGAATTCAGCAAATGGTTGATGCCATGGCAGATCCCCCCGTTCCCCCTTTTGCAAAGGGGGGGGCTTCTAACCAGCGCCGGATAGCTGGTTCCCCCTTCAGCGAAGGGGGACAGGGGATTTCGATTTTGACGACAAACTGTCATCCAAATACTGAAAGCTCAGTAAATAAACGTTTCGTAGTCAAGGTCAGGGGCAACCCGACAGAGAATCAGAGACATTACAATTGCAACTGTCTCACACATACCTGGAACAGGTCCGATGGGAACCGCTAACCACAAAATCTTCGGCATCGGCCTTTCCAAGACCGGCACGACCAGCCTGGCTCAAGCCCTCGGAATTTTGGGCTACAAGACCAAGGACTATCCGGGGATCGAAAACTACCGCGCCGGAGACCTGTCCTCTGTCGATCTGGAGGTGGTAGACGCGTACGATGCGCTCACCGACACGCCCATCCCCAGTTTCTATCGCGAGCTCGATGCACGGTATCCAAACTCAAAGTTCATCCTGACGATCAGAGATAGGGATGGTTGGCTGAAGTCCTGCAAGAAGCAGTTCACGGAGCGCCTCGCGGAAAAACAGACCGAGGCCCATAACCAGCTCTTCATAGACTTGTACGGATGCACCGTGTATGACGAGCAGAAATTCCTGAGCGGCTATGAAAAGTTCGTCAGCGGCGCCTTGGAGTATTTCAAGGGCCGGCCGCAGGACTTGCTCGTGATCAACGTGATCGGCGGCGAAGGCTGGGAAAAGCTGTGCCCCTTCCTCGGCCAGCCCGTGCCCGAGATTCCTTTCCCGAAAGCCAACGTCACCCAGATCACTTGGATGAATATCGATGACATTGTTGCGGTGGCCAAGCGGGCGGGACAGGCGACCTTGCGGGCCTACCAACAGGGGCAGGCGACGGGTGTGGTGGGGAAGGCGCTGTATGCGCTGCGCGGTGGGGACGCAGGCGCGTTGCAAAGAGCCACCCGGGCTGCCCACAAAGTGCTCGTGGACGGCCTGAAAAAATTGAATGCCCAAATACCCGTACTCTCTCGCGAGAGCAGTGCTGTTCCTTATTCCGAGCGAGCGAAGTGGAATCACCTATGGCTGGTTGACCCGCTCGACGGGGCAGGGGCATTTCTCGGAGCGGATGGGGCATTTACCATCAATATCGCTCTCGTTCAGGACGGCGCCCCAATCTATGGGGTGGTCTATGCGCCCGTCATGGACACTGTCTACTACGCGAGAATAGGCAAAGGCGCCTTCAAGATGGAAGGCGCCGCGGAGCCACGACGACTGGATGTGCGCGAAAACCTCGGGCCGAAAACAACCGCCATCTCGGCGCAAAAAAAACAGGGGCCGACGCCGGCCAGCCGCGCGCTGGCAATGTGTCTAGTGGCGGAAGGCCAAGCCGACGCTTATGCTTGTGATGATCCCAGCCCGGAATGGGAAACTGCGGCGGCTCAGCTCATCGCCACCACTGTCGGGAAGCGGGTATATGACTGCAAGTCCAAGCAGGGGCTGACTTACAACGAAGAGGACTTGGTCAGTGAGTGCTTCATTGTGGAGTGAGCGTCGAGCGCACCTCCCGGTGCCGATGACCCTGCGTCGCGAATGAGTACGGGCCTGACCGGTCGGCCGTGCCATTGTTACTAACCATCAAGAACCCAAGATGACGAATCCGAAATTTTTATTCGCCAAGTTCTCGGGAAAGGAAATCCTGCTGGAACAGGGACGTCTGTTGTATTCCTTGCTGAATGCCTTTTCCTCCACGGGCTATCGCATAAGCCTGTTCAACAACCTGGCGCCGGACAGTCTGGAAAAATACGGGAAGTTGGTTTTCTCGCTGGAAGGCCTGACACTGATAGATAGCCCTCCCACTAATCCGGAAGACTGGATCTATCTCTACGACAAGGAAGACAAGGCGCTTGGTAAATACGAATGGCGCAAGAAGATCGAGGTGCGGGATGACTTGTTTTCGTCTTACTGCTTCAAGAACCCGGTCATCATGCCGTTCCCGGTGCATCCGGTACACAGTGGGCCCGATCTTGAGCAGCGCCTGCAGCAATGCAGGGGCAGCGAAAAAAAGGTTCGGGTTTTCTTTTCGGGCGACACTAAGAACTATGGGCGAAATCGCATCCGCTACCCGAAAGCAAAGCTCCCGCGCCTGGAGGTCATCAATACCGTTCTGGAGCGCATGGGCGACGATGCGATCCTGGTAAAAGACCTGTCCACGCTCAGTGAACTGCATGACTCCGCCTATACCAACAAGTGCGTGATTGTGGACACCAGCAGGATGTGGATCGACGATCGCGAATGGTTGCGCAACCTGGCAAAGGCCGATTTTTTCCTGGGTCCGCCCGGGATCGTGATGCCGATGTGCCATAACATCGTTGAGGCCATGGCCGTGGGAACCGTCCCGATCACCAACTACCCGGAATGGTTCGATCCGAAACTCACCCACATGGAAAACTGCATAGCTTTCGACGATAAGGACGATCTGATCAATAAGATCCGCTCCGTTCTGGAGATGGGCGCGGATCAGATCGCCAGGATGCAGGCGAATGCGCTCGGCCATTATGAAACCCATTTAAGAGCCAGCGCATTCACGCGTGGACTCGAGTTGCACCCGGACAGGAGAATCATTGTTCTTATTTATACGGAGGGCAATGTGGCTCGCAATTGGGCAAAGCTCAACAAGCGTTCGATACTCATGCGCGGCACGATCCCGTCGGGCGATAAGGGCTGGGTCGGCCGGGTATCGGAATGCCTGTTTCCGCGGGAATCGTAGCTTGAGCCGCGCCTCCCGATGTCATTAAGGCGACTCTGGGCGTAGGCACAATGCTTGCAAGATTAACGAGAATGACCTGTCAGGTTCTGCACACAAAATGAATAAGCAAGCGCGCGTCATCGCCTACTACTTGCCTCAATTTCACCCCACGCCGGAAAACGACGCTTGGTGGGGCAAGGGCTTCACCGAGTGGACCAACGTGGCCAAGGCCAAGCCGCTCTACCGCGGCCACGATCAGCCACGCATTCCCGCAGACCTGGGGTTCTACGATCTGCGGCTGCCCGAGGCGCGCGCGGCCCAGGCAGAGCTGGCGCGGGAATACGGCGTGGAGGGCTTCTGCTATTACCACTACTGGTTCGGCGGACGGCGCATCCTGGAGCGTCCATTCAATGAGGTGCTGGCCTCGGGCGAGCCCGATTTCCCATTCTGCCTGTGCTGGGCCAACCATAGTTGGAACAGCATCTGGCAGGGCACGCCGGACAGGGTATTGATCGAGCAGGTGTACTCGGGCATGGCTGATCACGCGGCCCATTTCGATTTTCTGCTCAAGGCCTTCAGCGATCCGCGTTACATCACCGTGGATGGCAAGCCGCTCTTTCTCGTGTACAAACCCGATGACATCCCGGACGTACAGCGAGTGACGGACTATTGGCGTGAGCGGGCGCATCAGGCGGGACTGAACGGACTCTATCTCGTCGGCGTGTCCCACTTCAATCCAAGCTGGGATCCGCGCACACGGGGTTTCGACGCTTGCATGATGCAGAAGCTGCCACCCCGCAACGGGCGCATACCCAGGCGGTTCTGGGACGCCAAGCTCAAAGTCATGCTGGGGCGGGGCCGTTACCAGCTTTCCATCTACACCTACGAGGAAATGATCCCGTTCCTGCTGCGCGCCGAGAAAACCGATTTCATGGACTATCCCTGCGTGCTGCCCAACTGGGACAATACCCCTCGCACCGGGATGAGCGGGCTGGTTTTCCATGAATCCACGCCCGAACTGTTCCGCCGTCACCTGCGCGACGCCTTAGACAAGGTGGCCGACCATCAACCGGAGCACAAGATTCTGTTCCTCAAGGCCTGGAACGAATGGGCGGAAGGTAACTATGTCGAGCCCGACCTGCGCTTCGGACGCGGCTATCTGGAGGCCATCCGCGACGAAATTGTGGGCGCAGCGTAGGCTGCAACAATAACAATGGCCACTACACACCAGACGATCTGGAAGATATCTATCATGTTCATCAAAAAGATGACTTTGCTCGCCCTGTTGTTGTCTGTTCTGGCCATGGCATATTCGGCCAGGGACGACATCAAACCATCCGTCACTCGATTCATTGCTTCGGAGAGCAACTGGTTTGTCAAAGATCCTCCGCCCTCGCAAGAGGTTGATCAGATTTTCGATCTGGGCATCGTGGATGCGAATGGAGATGACCTACTGGACATCTACACATCCAACCATAACTACCAACAGTTCCTTTGGCTCGCAGATGGACGCGGGGGCTATCGGGATGTGCTTTCGGAGTGGGGACTGGATCAGAGCCGCGATTTCCCTGGCTGGGCGCAGTCCATGCAAGCCCCCGATATGGACAAGGCGGGGCTTTACATCTACTGGGTAGGTGACACCCTTAATCTGCGTACCCATAACTTGAACAAAGTGGGAGCCTTAAAAGGGGATCTCAAGATTCTCAGCAGAGTGGAGGTCGTGAGAAATAACGGATTCCAAGTCAAAACCCAAATACTGCCTCCCCAGTCCGGTACGGTCAGCGAAACCATCACCGATTTTGCAGCCTTGAGTGATGCACACCTTGCGCTCTATGTCCCATCGAGAGGAGGCCCCCTTACCTTCAATATTGATGATGCTTTGCCGTCGGCCTATGTGTACCTGGGTCCGCGAAAGGTATCCCCCCACACTCAGGCTTTTTCTCTCTCCTTGCAGGATCGCCATGGCGTGGCTTGGACTGATTACAACAACGACGGCCAGTTGGATGTCTTCATCTCCAGAGGTGCTTTTGGCGGTACGCTCAGGGAGTTTCCGGAAAGCGTAAGGCGCACAATCAAGGACGAGTTGCTGATAACTACGGGGAAACACCGGTTTCGAGAAGTCTCGAGCGAAGTAGGCATTGAGAAGAAGGATTGCTCGGGCCGGCATGTCAAATGGGTGGATTTTAACCAAGACGGTCGGCTGGATCTTTACATCAATTGCCAAGACCGGGGGAATGTCTCGGGCAACTACCCAAAACAGCTATACCGTCAGGACGGCAATGGACACTTCGATGATGTCGCGGCCAAAGTCGGACTCGACATCCCTCAGCATCAGCTCATCGATTTCGCCTGGCTCGATGCAGACGGGGATGGAGACATGGATCTACTGACCCATGAGGACGAAGGATATTTCCTCTATCGCAATCAGGCGGGGGAATTTTCGCGCGAATTCATTTATAGAGGGAAATTCGAAAGAGCCGACGAACCCGGCTTAAAGGGCAACACGTATGACTACTGGCAATTCGATGGTAAGATGTCTCTTGCCGACTTTGATAGAGATGGCGATTTGGACGTGTTTGTCGCCTCGAAGAAGGGGAACGCTGTACTGATCAACGATGGTGGCAGGTTCAGAGCGGTTGATCCGTCGTCACTGGGCTTTCCCGCGGCGAGCGTAGCGGCCGCATGGGTCGATTACGATAACGACGGCCATCCAGACCTGCACACTGTGCCTGAAGGCTTGTTCCATCAGAACAAGGGCCACAAATTCGAAGCCACGGGATTCTTGTCACTTCCACAGAATAAGTACCAGGCTGCAATAATCAACTGGTTCGATCGGTACAATGATGGCTCCCTCCATGCGCTGATAGCGCTGGAGGATAACCCTTCCCTATGGCGATGGTGGGAGAAGCCGTTCAAATCGAAAGACGTTAAGGGGAAGGACGACAGGCCCAAGTGGAAGCTCCTTGCCTACCGCAATGTCGGTGCGAAAAATCACTGGCTTGAATTGAATTTGGTCGGGGCGGCAGGCAACCGACAGGCGATCGGTGCGCAGGTTACGGTGGTCACCCCTGAAGGTCGACAGACACAGGAAGTTGGCGCCAGCGAGGGGGCTTATTTATCTCAAGGGCACTATCGACTTTATTTTGGCCTGGGGCCGCATTCTAAGGCTAAGTCCGTGACCATACGGTGGCCTGACGGTCCTGTGCAGGAGCTATCCGACGTGAGCGGTGATGCGATGCTCAGGTTGGAGCGTGCATCAAATAATAGCCGCACTTTGTTTCATGGGGTTCATGACCCCAGCCAGAAGATGCAATGATGTTCTCATCCGGTCGCAAATTCTTTATCAAGTCATTAAAAACGGCAGGCACCAGTATTGAGGCGGCCCTATCCGAATATTGCAGTGGTGGTGATGTTGTCACCCCGCTAGGCGACCATGAATTCAGCAGGAATGAGAAGGTGAGTGGATCCACCGCTTCAGGGACGAAATTATGGGTAGAACCTAATGCAATAGTAACCATGGCCATTTCACACCAGACCATATAAGAACATGATCGCCTTGACTGCCGAGCATTCCGCTCCCGAACTTATATCGGTGATCATGCCGTGCTTCAACGCCGCCCCCTATGTGGAAGAAGCGGTAAGATCGGCATTCGGGCAGAGCCACGGCAATATCGAGCTCATCATTGTCGATGACGGTTCCTCGGACGGTTCGCCGGACATCCTGGCAGGTTTGGCCGAGCAGCACCCCGGCCGTATCCATCTGCTCCATACCCGTCGGGTGGGGCCTTACCCGGCCCGCAACCTGGCCTTGAAACACGCGCGCGGCGAATTCATCGCATTCCTCGACGCCGACGACTGGTGGCGGGAGGACTGCCTGGAGAAGCTGCTGGGCGCCATGCGGGAAACTCAGGCCGATGTCGCTTACTGCGGCTGGCAGAATGTCGGGGTGCACGCCCTCAATTCCGAGCCCTACGTGCCGCCCGCCTATGAGCAGGAGGATACGGTGGCGGCCTTTCTGCGGGGCTGTCCCTGGCCCATCCATGCCGCGCTCACCCGGCGCTCTGTTATCGATGCCGTTAATGGCTTCTCCGAGCGACGCTATTCTTCCATGGACTACGATCTGTGGTTGCGCATCCTTGCACACACCCGCAAGATTGTCCGGGTTTCCGAGGTGCTGGCTTTCTACCGCTGGCACGGCAGCGGTCAAGTTTCCGCCAGCAAGTGGCGGCAGGTGCTGGATGCCGTGCAGGTGCGGCGGGATTTCGTCAGTCACCACCGCGATCTGGTGGCCCATCTTTCCAAGAATGCCCTGTACGAGCTGGTGGACGGTCAGATTATGGGCGAGGCCTACCGGGCATACTGGAGGCGCGACCTCGGCAATGCCCAGAAGCTCTTTCGAGAGGCCATCGCATGCCGTGCTTGGCGGCCGGCGGACCTAAAATACCTGCTCCCCGCGACGCTGCCGGCAGGGCTGTTTCGGGGACTGGTCGGCTTCGCCGACCGTTCGGGAGGAAAAGAATGAACACAACACAGCGGGTGCCGGTACTTATGTATCACCGCGTAGGGCCTGCGCATAACGATGGGGAGCGGCGTTACTGCGTGTCACCGGAGCGTTTTGCCGCTCACATGTACCGCCTTGCGGAGAAGGGCATGCGCGCCTGTTCCCTCGCGGACTTTTTCGCCTGGTTGGAAGGCAAGCAGAACTTGCCCGAGGGCAGCTTTCTGCTTACCTTCGACGACGGTTTCCTAGGGGTGTTGGAGCACGCTGCCCCCATTCTCATCAAAATGAACTGGCCGGCCACCGTATTCCTGGTCAGCAGTCTGATCGGCAAGCAGGACGAATGGTGCCGCAGCCAGAACCCAAGCGGCGCAACCTATCCCCTGCTCGGCCGCGAAGACATTGATGCCATGCGGCACATGGGCTTCGCTTTCCAGTCTCACACCCGCAGCCATCCCGACCTCACCACTCTCGACGACGATGCGTTGGCGGATCAATTGGCCGGCTCACGAGCCGAGTTGGAGAGTGTGCTGGGTGAACCCACTCTCTATCTAGCCTATCCTTTTGGGCGCTACGACGAGCGAGTGGCAGACGCAGCGCGGGCGGCCGGCTACCGGGCTGCCTTCTCCGTTCAACCAGGCTTCAACCGCCGGGGCGTGGACCCATTCCGCATTCGCCGCCTGGATGTGTTCGGCACCGACACGCCGACCATGCTGGCGCGCAAAATCTTCTTCGGCGCGAACGACGGCAGTTTGCGGCAGACCGTGCGCTATTACGGTGGTCGTGTGGCGCAGCGGCTTCGATTGGGAAGTTGAGCACGCTCATGACCGCAAGCGAGGCCCCTATGCTGATTACGGTAGCCCTGTGCAC
>DATMXC010000065.1:0-2911 GCA_035561915.1 Gammaproteobacteria bacterium | reverse complement strand
GGCCAGGGCCAGCCAGTGTCTGGAATTGACTATCTGCATGAGCTGCTCCAATGGCTCAGGAGACGACTGGCGATCCAGAGCAACTTGCCGAAAGATAGGGCGCATCGTTGCATTTACTCCCACAGTAACTTACGGTTCGGTCATTTTTAAGGCGGTTCGACGGAAACGGCCTCCAGCCTCGTATAGACTTCGGAAGAAAAGCCTAAAATTTCCAGGACCCGTCGTTGAACTGGGCTTAACGGCGTTATATGGCACAGGGTTTGGGATGGCAACTCGATCACCGTCAGCGTGACGTCTTCAAACGCTTCGAGCAAGCGCTCGGCAGTGGGCCGCATCGTTTCGCGTTTCGGATTACCCGCATAGAGCCCAGCAATCTTGTCCTGCTCCAAAGCCAGATGGCGACGTCCCACAAACTCCATGAGCGTCAACACGCGCAAGGCAATGGACAACAAACGAATGAGTCCAGTGGCATAGTCGTCTCGCTGTACGTACATCGGCGTCAGCGATAGCGGGCGCCCTTTGAGTCGACCTAAACTTCTCTCCACCAGATATTCACTGCGATACGCCAGCACCGCTTGCTCAAGGGACAACTGCTCCTTTGGTTGATTCGTTGCGTACATGCGCCAGCCGAACCGACGCACGGCAGCTGCAAGCGCCTCTTCGTCCACCCGGACTTCCACGGTGGCGTGGCGATCCACCTTGCTCCCCGCGGCGCGATCCCGGTATGCTCGCACCGGATGTGCCGTGCACTGTTGCTCGTAGCGCAGCCACAAGAAGTCCTCGACTTGGTGGCGCTGCACAATCGCGTTGACGGCGTGACGTAGGTCGGTGATTTCTTCAAAGCGTTTGCGGCCTCGGCCGCGTTGATTGAGCGCTTCCACTTGTGCACGCGCTTTTGCCACGCGAGCGCGAAGAGCCTCCTCGGCGGCCTTCGCATGGCGTAAGGACTGTACCACTAAACGGCGCTCCAGCCAGCTGTGGCTCTCCCCTGCCACGTCGAGGGCCATTGGCACCTGACGCTCGTAGCCTTGGGCAATACGCTCGGCTTTGCCGTCGTCGACCTCTCGATACACGGTGCCCAGCTTGACATCACCTCGCAACGCAGACTCGACCGCTGCCTCCAACTCCCCCTCGCTCAATTGTACCTGAGGCAGCGGACACAAGTAGTAAGCCCCCTGAGCCGCTATCCAAGCGCGCGTCGGTCGCGAGGCCATCTTGCAGTCGCCCACATACAATAAGCCGCTGCGGCCTAAACTGGCCTGTACCCGCTCGATACACGGAATATAAAGCGGGTCATCGGCCCGTTCACCCGAGACAACATCGGTGGCCAACGGCATCCCCAACGGGTCCAACACCGCCTGCATGACCTTGACTTGAGGCAGATCCGGGCGATGATCTTTGCTGTGACCAAACTGAAACAGGCCGTCGTCGCTGACCCTCGCATAGGCACTCGCGCTGGTGCTATCGACATGGACGCGTTCAGCCTGGAGATCATAGACTCGCACCAAATGCTGATTGAGGGCCGATTCAAATGACACCCAACCATGGTCGTCGCTGAAGAGACGCAAGACAATTTCGAGCCGATCATCGCTAAACTCCTGCGCCCGCACCACTTCACCCGTCGCGTGGCTCAGTATCATCTGCCGCTGGGCCACCCACGGCTCAACATGCACGAGTCGGTGGTCGCCGCGTGAGAGAATCGAACTGAGCCAGATCGTCGTGACTCGCCCAAACGACAAGCCTTGCCAGTTGCCATGGGTCGGAAAATGTGCGTCCAGTACCTCTGCCAATCCCATCCGGTCCATCTGCGCCAACAACAGCGGAATGTCATCGACGCGCTCTGTGATGATAGTTGGTTTCTCATTCATCCCCAGAGCTTAACGCAATCTGGGATTCATCTCCAAATTTAACCGAACGGTAAGTACTTTGTCTATGATGGGGCATTTGGGCATAATGACGCCCTGCAAATGGTCAACCAACTGGGTTTACATTTGATATCAAAACTGCGCTATGATTCTGCGTTGTATTTCCCCTATCATGGACCTTATGCGGGACGTGGGCAGCGTAAAAAGTATGGCAAAAAGCTCGATTATCGGCATCTTCCTGATACTGCTTTAAAAGCAGTATCTGTTGAAGAAGATATCGAGACCAAAATCTATCAGATGCACATATGGCATAAAAAATTTGCTGATTTGCTGAATGTCGTGGTGATAGTCAAAACAAATATAAAAACACAAGCTGTCGCTCATGTCGTCTTATTCAGTAGTGACTTGGACCTTCCTCATGATCAATTGATAGACTATTATCGTTTGCGTTTCCAGTTGGAGTTCAATTTTCGTGATGCCAAACAATATTGGGGCTTGGAAGATTTCATGACGGTGAAGCAAACGCCGGTGTACAACAGTGCGAATCTTGCCATGTTTATGGTCAATCTCTCCCACGCCGTGATGCGTCCCCTGCAACCGCATTGGCCAGGGATGAGTGTGAACGATCTGAAGGCCTGGTTCCGTAGCCGGAAGTATGTGGTAGAAACCTTAAAATTGCTTCCGGAAATGCCGGAGCCTATTTTTATTGATCAAGCGATTGCACAGGTGGCAGCACTAGGGCGGGTTAACCATGTCGTCAACCCCATCTAATTGGCCGAAGTATTGGGTAACGAACCCATATTGAGTTGCACAAGGAGAAAGCCCATGAGCGCTACTGTAACGCATACGAAAGCGGATGTCTGCAATGTTGTCGAGGCGCTCAGGCACTTACCTGATCATCGCGATAATCGAGGCAAACGCCATGCGTTAGCGTTTGTGGTGGCGGGGGTGGTCTGAGCCATTTTAAGTGGGCGCTCGAAAGTCTCGAGCATTTTTCGCTATCTCCGTAACCGCATTGTGTGGTTGCGCGAGATCACGCACCACCC
>DATMXC010000064.1:0-2488 GCA_035561915.1 Gammaproteobacteria bacterium | reverse complement strand
GGTGATCCGTCACTTCTGCAACGAGCTCAACCAGACCGAGACCATTTATCCCGGTACGAGTTTTCGTCTCGTTTATGAATTGGTTGGGTGTAGATCTTAAACTGCCATATGCAACAGATAGTTGCGAGTGATTTGTTGGGGATCAGCGGACACTGTGTCCGGCGCTGGCAGAAGGGGGGCTTTCCATCGACAATGGAAGCCTCTTCACGACTATCCACCACGGAGCCCCCCTTATGAGCATCAATCTTAACCTGAAATCGACTCAGAGCGTGATCGAGGGTGTTTTAACGAAACTGGCACAGACCATCGAAGAGCTTTTTTCCCGGTCGGAAACGGAAGCGATCGAGCTGGAGGGATTCGAGCGAGAGCTTCATGGCGTATTTGCCGAGGCGGAGCGGGGGGTGATGGCCGACAAGCTGGCCCAATACGACGTGGACGTACCGAAACTGGTCATAAACGGGAAGCATTACCGCCGTGTCTTGCGGGCGGCGACCACCTACACCTGTGCCGCGGGGGAAGTCCAGGTGAGGCGCAGCTTGTATCGACATCAGGCGGAGTCGGCGATGGTCCCGCTGGAGCAAAACGCGGGGATTGTGGCAGGCCACTGGACGCCCTTGGCGGCGCGACAAATGCTGGTGGTCACCAGCCAACTGCCGCCAGCCGCCGGGGAGGCGTTGTTTGACGAGTTGGGGATGATGCGACCGTCCAAAAGCAGCCTGGACCGCCTCCCCAAGGCGTTGAGCGCGGTGTGGGAGGGGCGGCGGCAGCCCTTTGAGCAGCAACTGCGCGAAGCGGAGACGATTCCTGAAGAGGCGGTGACGGTGGCTGTTTCGCTGGACGGGGTGATGACGCCGATGAAAGCCGGGCAGCGCCAAGCCAAGCGCGAACAGACCCAGGCCGAAGGCAAGCGCACCCGCGGCCCGGCCGGTTATCAGGAAGTCGGGTGTGGAACCATCAGCTTCTACGATGCCCAGGGCAAACGCCTGCAAACCCGCCAGCTGGCACGCATGCCCGAGCCCAAGAAAAAAAGCCTCAAGTGCCAGTTGCAGGCGGAGATGGACCACATCCTGCGCCAGCAAGGCGACCTCCGCATCGTGACGGTCGCCGACGGGGCCAAGGATAACTGGACCTACCTGAGCACGGCCTTTCCGAATGCCACCGCAGTAGTAGATTTCTACCACGCCGCGGATCATCTCAAAGAGGCCCTGGATAACGCCTACGGCGAAAACACGCCCCAAGCCAAGGCCCAATTTGACAAACTACGCCGACGACTGCTTGATGAGTCCGATGGAGTGGAGGCTGTCATTCGCTCGCTACGCCATTTGCGGCAAAAACATCCGGGACGAAAGGTCATCGCGCGAGAACTGGCCTATTTCCGCCAATACCGCCACCGCATGCGGTATGCCGACTGGAAGGCTCAACAGTTGCCGATTGGTTCTGGCGTGGTCGAAGCCGCTTGCAAGACCCTGGTCACGCAACGCCTGAAGGGCTCCGGCATGCGCTGGAGCCACCGCGGTGGGCAAGCCATCCTCACCTTTCGGGCCTTGCTCCAAAGCGAGCGCTTCGAGCGGGCCTGGTCGAAACTGGCGTCTACTTACGTGGCCCCTATACGCCCTTCTGCTGCGGTTATCCCCTTCCCCCAATCGCCAAGAACGACCTCCTCGGAGAGCGCAATTTGAGAGATACACCCAATCGTTTGGAGGTTGCCCGCGACACCGTACGTACCACTATTCAAGAACATCTGGACTGGCTCGAGCAGCCGATCGAGACACTAACCGCGACCATCAACCAACACATCGGTTCCAATCCCAACCTCAAGGGCAAGCGTGAATTGCTCGACAGCATTCCCGGCCTCGGCGAACGTACCCTCGCCATCCTGCTGGCTTTCTTCGCCGACCCCAGCCGCTTTGCCAACAGCCGACAAGCCGCGGCGTTGGGCGGCCTCGATCCCCGCCAGCACGAATCCGGGACGAGTGTGAAGACTAAACCCCGACTCTCCAAAATCGGCCATGCTTTCTTACGCAAAGCGCTCTATATGCCTGCTATGGTCACGCTGTACAAGACCGCCTGGGGGAAGCAATTTAAGGAACGTCTCGCCCGCTCAGGCAAGCCCCCGAAACTGATTATCGGTGCCATGATGCGCAAGCTTCTCCATGTCGCCTTCGGCGTTCTGAAATCCGGAAAAAAATTCGATCCAACTCTTCATGGCGCTTGACAGGGATAACAGTATCTACAAATCTAGGGGCTATAGAACATATCCTCTAACCAGCCAAGAATCTGCTGCTGCTCGAATGAAAGCGCTTGGGGATCAGTCTGGAGCAGCCAGGCCAGGTGTCTCACGAGTATTTCACGGGCCGCATCTACCTCTTGCAGATAAAGCAAGCTCATAAACAGGTTCCAGGCGCTGATTGTAGTGTCGGGATGCTCTTCACCCAGCACCCGGCGCCGGACCGCCAGGACCTGCTCGTGCAAGGCCCGCGCCCCGGCC
>DATMXC010000063.1:0-2208 GCA_035561915.1 Gammaproteobacteria bacterium | reverse complement strand
GCTCAACCCATCTTCTGGCTGCTCAAATATATTCACCACGTGGTCGGCAACTGGGGCTGGGCTATCGTGATTCTGACCCTTATGATCAAGCTCGCGTTTTACCGCCTCTCGGCCGCCAGCTACCGCTCGATGGCGAACATGCGCCGGATGCAGCCGCGCATCGCCGCGCTCAAGGAGCGTTACGGGGAAGACCGGCAGAAGATGAGCCAGGCGATGATGGATCTGTACAAAACCGAGAAGATCAATCCGCTGGGCGGCTGTCTGCCGGTGGTAGTGCAGATTCCCGTGTTCATCGCGTTGTACTGGGTGTTGCTGGAGAGTGTGGAGTTGCGCCAGGCGGATTTCGTCCTGTGGATCTATGACCTGTCCAGCAAGGACCCTTACTACGTGCTGCCGCTGTTGATGGGCGCCACGATGCTGATTCAGCAAAAGCTGAGCCCCGCCCCGCCGGACCCCGTGCAGGCCAAGGTGATGACGATACTGCCGATCGTGTTTACCCTGTTTTTCGCCTTTTTCCCGGCGGGCCTGGTGCTGTATTGGGTGGTCAACAACACCCTGTCCATTGCTCAGCAGTGGTATATCACACGGAAGATAGAGGCAGCGAGCCGCTAACCCAGCCCCCAGCCCCTTGTCCCTGCCCTTAAGAGACACCATCGTCGCCCCTGCAACACCGCCAGGACGAGGCGGGGTCGGCATCGTACGCATCTCCGGTCCACTTGCGCGGCAGATTGCGCAGCACATTCTCGGTACTCTTCCCGCTCCACGCCATGCGCGTGTGGGCACATTTTATGACATTTATGGCGGGGCGATAGACAACGGCGTTGCGCTGTACTTTCCCGCGCCGCACTCGTTCACGGGCGAGGATGTTCTGGAACTGCAAGGTCACGGCGGCCCGGTGGTTATGGATATGCTGGTCAAGCGCGTGATCGAACTCGGCGGCCGCCATGCGCGGCCGGGAGAATTTTCCGAACGCGCCTTCCTGAATAACAAGCTGGATCTCGCCCAGGCCGAGGCCATCGCCGATCTTATCGCAAGTGGCACGGAACAGGCCGCAAAGGCCGCGCTGCGCTCGCTGCAGGGCGAGTTCTCGGCGCGGATTTACGCCCTGGTCGAAAAGGTCATCGCGCTCAGGAGTTATATCGAGGCTGCGATAGATTTTCCCGACGATGAGGTGGATTTTCTCGCCGACAGCAGCGTGACGGCGCGTCTCGATGAGTTGAGTGGCGAGATTGCTATAGTGTTGAACGGCGCCAGGCAGGGCAACCTGCTGACTGAAGGGATGAGTGTGGTGGTCGCCGGGAGGCCCAACGCCGGCAAGTCCAGTCTGTTGAACCGCCTCGCCGGGCGCGAGGCGGCGATCGTCACTGAAATACCCGGCACCACGCGCGATGTGCTGCGCGAACACATCCACATTGACGGTCTGCCGCTGCACATCGTAGACACCGCCGGCCTGCGTGAGGGGGGAGATCTGGTCGAGCAGGAGGGTATGCGCCGTGCCTGGAACGAGATAGCGAGCGCCGACATCGTGTTGTTAGTCACGGAAAACCAGGCGGTGCTCGATGAGCAGGAACGAGCCATCGTCAAGCAGTTGCCACCCGGCGTCCCCCTCACTATTGTTCACAATAAGATTGATCTCGCCGAGCGCGAGCCGGCGCTGGTCGCTCCCGGCGTCCTGCCTCCCGCGACACTAATACATCCCTGTACGTCGGAAATATGGCTTTCAGCTAAAACCGGTGTGGGCCTGGATATGCTGCGCGTACACCTCAAGCAGTGCGCCGGTTATCAGGATACAACCGAGGGCATCTTTTCCGCCCGCCGCCGTCACCTCGATGCGCTGTATCGTGCACAGGATGCGATCTTAACAGGTCAGCGGCAGTTGCAGGAAACCCGCGCCGGTGAATTGCTCGCGGAGGAACTGCGTCAGACGCAAAACGCGCTTGCGGAGATTACCGGCGAGTTTAGCAGTGAAGATTTGCTGGGCCGGATCTTTTCGAGTTTTTGCATCGGAAAATAAAATAAAGAAACCCGCTCTCACCGTAGGAGAGTCTTCGATTTTGCATAGGCCCAGAGGGCGCGCCCTCCGGGGTGTGTGGCTACATGAAGGTAAAGAAAAAGATGAAGGTAAAGGCCAGCAGTGCGATAGGCACCAAGTCGTCGTCGCTCATGGTATATCCTCCACGTTACGCTGAGTTATTTTTCCACACTCTT
>DATMXC010000062.1:0-3579 GCA_035561915.1 Gammaproteobacteria bacterium | reverse complement strand
GATTTTGCCAAGATCCATTTTAT
Source organism: Gammaproteobacteria bacterium (assembly GCA_035561915.1). Classification (GTDB taxonomy): domain Bacteria; phylum Pseudomonadota; class Gammaproteobacteria; order SURF-13; family SURF-13; genus JACPZD01. The sequence continues at coordinate 3,556 of DATMXC010000062.1, read as the reverse complement.
TTCTGCGTTGCGCGGCACGGGCGTGGCCAATTTGTTCGGTTCGGTGGACAGGGCCTATGTCTCGGCCAGTAAAAAACTTTCTACCCCGCAACTCTCTCGTATTTTGGAAAAGGTGGTGGCTGCTCATCCGCCGCCGCTGGTGCGTGGACGGCGCATCAAGCTGCGTTATGCGCACCAAGGGGGTCACAACCCGCCGTTGGTGGTCATCCACGGCAATCAAACGGAAGATGTGCCGGATTCCTACCGGCGCTATCTCACCAACAGCTTGCGTGATGCGCTTGGGTTGGAAGGTACGCCGGTGAGGGTGGAATTCAAGTCAAGCGAGAATCCGTATAAAGGACGTAAGAATGTTCTTACGGAACGTCAGCGTACAAAACGCAAACGGCTGATGAGGCACGCGAAGAGCTAACGATTCGTTATAAATAGCTTTCGATAAAACTACATTTACCGCAGAGGACGCAGAGGTATACGTTCACCCTGTTTGATTTTTCTCTGCGCCCTCCGTGGTGAATCGTTTGTTATAAACGGCGTTGTGGAGAGCCAAGATGCTATTTCTTGGGTGCCATGTCAGCGGGGGGTTCTTCTTCAAAGAATTCATCCGCTGGCGCGCCGCCGTTATCTCTAATCAGACTCGCGCGCCGCTGACGATAGGCCTCGCGGGCGAAGCCGTAGGGATCGAACGCTGCGGCTTCTTCAAAGACCCGACTCGCGCCGAGCAGACGCGAGCGCGTGTCTATAGCTCTGCCTCCTCGGGCGACGTTGCGTTGACTCATGTCGCCGTGGTAATTCAGTATGTCCATCTGGTAATCGGTCGCCAGCCCCACCGAGTCACGCAAGTTGCTCGGCCCAAGGAACGGCAACACGATATAAACGCCCTCGCCGAAACCCCATACCCCTAAGGTCTGTCCGAAGTCCTCGTTATGTGCCGGCATACCCGCGGGTGTGGCGACATCCAGGAAGCCCAGCAGGCCGAAAGTGGAGTTCATCATGAAGCGGCTTGTGTCATCCAATCCCTGGGTGATTTTTCCTTGCAGCATGTCATTCACTATCACGATGGGATAGGCGAGATTACCGAAGAAATTCGCCACGCCCGTCCTGACGAATTCCGGAACAGCGTCGCGGTATAAGGTGGCAAGAGGCTTGACGACCGCCTTGTCTACATTTTCATTGAAAGTGTATATCCCCCGATTGATGCCCTCCAAGGGATCGCGGTCTTCCTCGGTGCTTTGCAGCGTCGCGCAGCCCGATAGCAGACCAAGCGTAACGGCCAAAACAACGTTCAGGCTGCACCAAGATGAATAATTGCCGGTCATGAATTTCTTGTTCTTTAATTATCAATAACGTGATTATTATTGCATAAACTAGAGGCAAACAACATGCCAGAACGGTTCATGTAGCGGGGTCTACTGGCCAGACACTTCGCCGTAGCCTTGCAAGAATAAAGCAGGATCCACGGATACCTGATTCAGGGTCACCCCCCAGTGCAGATGCGGTCCGGTGGCGCGGCCGGTCATGCCTACCTTGCCGATGCGGTCGCCACGCTCTAGGGCCTGGCCAGGCTGGACCTGAATCTGGTCGAGATGGCTGTACAGTGTAATCAGGCCCTGACCGTGGTCCACAAAAACGCTGTTGCCGGTAAAAAAGTAATCACCGGTCATGATAACGGTTCCCGGCGCCGGGGATAACACGGGGGTGCCGCTATCGGCGGAGATGTCCATCCCGCTATGAGGTTTGCGTGCCTGGCCATTGAAAATGCGGCGCATGCCGAAGCTGTTGCTGGGCCGGCCGTCAACCACGGGTAGCGCGAAGCCGGCCGGGATCACCCCGGCGTCGCTCCAGGTGGCCAGCGCAGCGCCGATCTTTTTATTCTCCTGCTCGATGCGCGCCAGATCTTCAGGGGTGGGTTCCACCTTGCGCCGGTCCGTTATGGTGAGACGCTGGGTCGCGTACTGTTTATCCTTAACAGTAAAGGGAATCCTGCGGGTCTTTTTGGCCGCTGCGACCTCCAGATGATGGATGCCGGGCTGTGTACTTAAAGGGATACCGACGACCGCCTGCCAGCGCCCCTCAGTACGCAGCACCATGACCCGTTTCTGTTCGTAGCGGACGAGGGGAGGGGTCTGACTTTTGACCTTAAGGGGTATGACTGCCACCCCACCCGGCACAGGGCTGGTTTGCGGCAGGGTATCCGCGTGGCTTATCCTTATAAAAAATAAAGCAAAAACAATAATTAGTAATCTATTCTTCATGTATTTTATCAACACTGCACAGAAGACTCCCCTGCGCCAGTCTTGCTTCAATGTGATCGCCTACAGTGACATCCCTGACCGTACGCACTAAGCGGCCATCAGGCAGGCGTTTAATAATGGCATAGCCGCGGCTGAGGGTTGCCAGGGGGCTTACGGCATCCAAGGCGCGTGTGACGGAGGTCAGTTGTCCGCGCCGCCGTTCCACAAGGAGGCTGAGCGAGGCGCGCAGACGGTGGCCCAGGTGATCGCAGGCTAGATGAGCCTGGATGAGACGCTGCATGGGACTGTAGCGTTGCAGGTGTGCCGTAAGCTCCGCCAAACGCGAAGCGGCATGCCGATAGAACACCCGCCGGGCGTGATGCAGACGCTGCTCCAGTTCGTCCAAACGCTGTGCCTGTCTGAACAGCAGTTGTCGAGGGTGTTGCACCCGCTGCCCCAGCCCATGCAGGGCTTGGTGGCGATACTTGATCTCGGTCTGTATCAGTGTGGCCAGCCGTCGTTGGTAACGGACAAACTGTTGTACCCATTCCGTTGCGTCCGGGCTGACCAATTCGGCAGCGGCGGTGGGCGTGGCGGCGCGCTGATCGGCGACAAAGTCGGCGATGGTGATGTCGGTCTCATGTCCGATCCCCGCCACGATGGGGATGGTGCTGTCGTACATGGCCCGCGCTACGGCTTCTTCGTTAAACGCCCAGAGATCTTCCAGCGAACCACCGCCACGCGCCACAATGAGTACATCACAGTCCGCCCTCTCCGAGGCAAGGCGGATCGCCCGCGCAATCTTCTCTGCCGAACCCACACCTTGAACGGGAACCGGATAGATCAAGACCGCGATGGCAGGAAAGCGGCGGCGCAGCGTCGTTACGATGTCGCGGATCGCCGCCCCGGTGGGGGAGGTAATGACCCCGATACGCCGCGGCAATCTGGGCAGGGGGCGCTTATGCGCGGCATCGAACAGACCTTGCGCGGCCAGGCGCTGTTTGAGCAGCTCGAAGGCGCGGCGCAGTGCGCCATCGCCCGCCAGCTCAATCTCTTCAACGATAAGCTGAAACTCGCCCCGGCCCTCATACAGACTCACCCGCGCCCGTACCAGCACCTGCATGCCATTGTCGGGGATAAAGCCCAGATTGCGGTTACGCGGGCGAAACATTGCGCAACGTACCTGGGTTTGTGCGTCCTTGAGGGCAAAATAGAGGTGCCCGGAGGAGGGGCGGGCAAGGTTGGAAATCTCTCCCTCAATCCAGAGTAGCGGGAAATGCCCCTCCAGCAATTCACGTACCTCCTGGTTGAGGCGCGAAATGGTGTAG
>DATMXC010000061.1:0-5322 GCA_035561915.1 Gammaproteobacteria bacterium | reverse complement strand
ATCTTTGTGCGCCAGATCATCGCCCAGGGCCGACGCGGCGACGGTCTGATCGGAGTTTCGACCAGTGGAAATTCCGAAAATCTGCTGGCTGCGTTCACCAAGGCCAAGGAAATCGGTATGACGACGATTGGCCTGGCCGGTATGGACGGCGGCAGAATGGCGGAAAGCCCACACCTCGATCATTGCCTTACCGTACGCACCGACAGCATCCATCGCATTCAGGAAACGCATGTGGCAATCTATCATATCCTATGGGACCTGGTGCATACCCTACTCGCGGATCAGCGTGGGAACCTCCAGCAAGAGGCGCAGGCATGAAATACGTAGACGAATTCCGCGATCCCGAAAAGGCCAAGGTGCTGCTGCACGAGATTGAGGCGCTGGTTGGGTGCATTGAGGTGTGCAAGCAACGTCCATTGCAACTCATGGAGGTCTGCGGCGGCCATACCCACTCCATCTTTAAGTACGGCATCGAGCCCATGTTGCCGAAGTCCATCGAGTTCGTGCACGGCCCCGGTTGTCCGGTGTGTGTGTTGCCCATGGGACGGGTGGATGATTGCGTGGCGCTGGCCGAGCATCCGCAGGTCATCTTCACTACCTTTGGCGATGCCATGCGCGTGCCTGGCTCCAAGAAAAATCTGCTTCAGGCCAAGGCCGACGGCGCGGACGTGCGCATGGTCTACTCGCCCATGGACGCCTTGAAGCTCGCCCGCGAGCATCCCGATAAAGAGGTCGTCTTCTTCGCGCTGGGTTTCGAGACCACCATGCCCAGCACCGCGCTCACCGTGCTCCAGGCCGAACGCGAAGGGATCAAAAACTTTTCACTGTTCTGCAACCACATCACGATTATCCCCACCATCAAGGCGATTCTGGATTCACCTGAACTCACGCTGGACGGTTTCCTGGGGCCGGGGCATGTGAGCATGGTGATCGGCACCGAGCCCTATGAGTTTATCGCCAGACACTATCGCAAGCCGATAGTGGTGGCGGGTTTCGAGCCGCTGGACATCCTGCAATCGGTGTGGATGGTGCTCAAGCAAATCGCCGAGGGCCGTTGCGAGGTCGAGAACCAGTACCAGCGCATCGTGCCTGAGACAGGCAATGATCAGGCGCTGAGCGCCGTCAGCCGGGTGTTTGAGTTGCGCGAATTTTTTGAGTGGCGGGGCTTAGGCTCCATTGATCATTCCGGCATTCGCCTGCGCGAAAGCTACGGCCGTTTCGACGCTGAACGCAAGTTCTCGGTGCCCAATCTCAAGATTGCCGATCCCAAATCCTGTCAGTGTGGTGAGGTGCTGAAGGGTGTGATAAAGCCTTGGGAATGCAAGGTGTTTGGCCGCGCCTGTACGCCGGAGACCCCCTTGGGCGCGCTGATGGTGTCGTCGGAAGGCGCGTGTGCTGCCTACTACAATTACGGCGGCGTGGAGATGGCGCGCTTGATCCGCGAGCGCGCCGATGAAACCCCGCTGGAGGCGAGGCAAATCGCATGAGCCAAGTATTTGATTTAGAGGCCCACCCCGAGCTGAGCCCGATCCGCCGCCGCAGCGGCAAGCTGCGCGATACGCGCATCACACTGTCCCACGGCAGCGGCGGCAAGGCCATGCGCGATCTCATAGACGACATCTTCGTGGGCAACTTCGATAACCCTGCACTGTCACTCCTGGAAGACCAGGCGCGTTTTAACTTGGCGGATTTGCTCGCCCACGGAGACCGGCTCGCTTTCACCACCGATTCCTATGTGGTGGATCCGTTGTTCTTCCCAGGCGGTGACATCGGCGCACTGGCGGTAAACGGCACCGTCAATGATTTAGCCGTGAGCGGCGCACGCCCCTTGTACTTGAGCTGCGGCATGATTCTCGAAGAAGGCCTGGACGTGGAAATGCTGCGCCGTGTGGCGCTCTCCATGGCGAAGGCGGCGCGTGCGGCGGGTGTCGCCATCGTTACCGGCGACACCAAGGTCGTGCATAGAGGGGCGGCGGATAAATTATTTATCAACACAGCCGGCATGGGTGTTATTCCCAAGGGCGTCAACATTGAAGCCTCACGTGCGCGGCCCGGCGATGTGATCCTGGTCAACGGGACGATCGGCGACCATGGCGCGGCCATTCTGAGTGCGCGCCAAGACCTCGCCCTGGACGCCCCCATCCAAAGCGATTGTCAGCCACTCCATGGCCTGATTTCCGCCATGCTCGCCGTCTGCCCGGATATTCATTGCCTGCGCGATGCAACGCGCGGCGGCATCGCCACGGTGTTGAATGAAATCGCGCAATCCTCCTCGGTCTGCATGCGCTTCACGGAAAGCAGCCTCCCCGTCAATGAGGTAGTCAAAGGCGTGTGTGAGATACTGGGGCTCGACCCCTTATATATGGCCAACGAGGGCAAGCTGATCGCAGTCGTGCCGAAAGAGCACGCCACAGCCGTGCTGGCCGCCATGCGCGCTCATCCTGCCGGCAGAGACGCCGCGATTATTGGCGAGGTGAGTGCGGCGCCAGCAGGGGTTGCCTTGCTCTCTACCCTGTTTGGCGGCGAACGCATTGTAGACATGCTAGTAGGCGAGCAATTGCCTAGAATCTGTTAAGCGGAAACCGATCATGCACGAGCTAGGCATTACCCGCAATGTGGTCGCCATATGCGCCGAGCGCGCCGGGGGTGCGCAGGTCATCCGTGTGACGCTGGAAATTGGCAAGCTGGCTGCGGTACTGCCCGACTCGGTGCGCTTCTGCTTCGACATCTGCGCGCAGGGCACGCCGGTCGAAGGCGCTGCACTGGAAATCATCGAGACGGCGGGCCGCGCCCGTTGCCGTGACTGCGACGGCGAAGTGGCTCTGACAGAGCTGTTTGGCCGTTGCAGTTGTGGCAGCGTGAACCTGCAACTGGTGGCGGGCGAAGAAGTGAAAATCAAGGAAATGGAGGTGGCGTGATGTGTGTCACATGCGGCTGTTCTGAAACGGATGGTGTGGTCTATACAGATGCGCAAAGCGGTGAACAAATAACAGTGCCTCGGACAGGCGCGGATACGCACGTCCATCCACACAAACATGACAGCGATGAACACCACCATCAGTATAGTTTCGCGCCCACTCACGAACACCATTTCCATACGCACCCTGGCCCCCCGCACGGGTACGGCCACCCGCACGATCACGAGCACACCGCCAGCGGCGTGGTGGCGCTGCACGCGCGCGCGCAGGGAACCACCATCGCACTGGAACAGGATATCCTCGCCAAGAACCAGCTTCTCGCCGAGCGCAACCGGGGCTGGTTGGCCGGGCGCGAGATCCTCGCGCTGAACCTGGTGAGCTCTCCGGGGTCGGGCAAAACGACACTGCTGGAGCGCACCATCCGTGATCTCCAGAGCCAGCTTGCGATCAGCGTCATTGAAGGCGATCAGGCGACGATGAACGACGCGGAACGCATCCGTGCTACCGGTTGCAAGGTGATTCAAATCAACACCGGTACCGGCTGCCACCTGGAGGCGGACATGCTGGCGCGCGGCCTGCAGCAGCTCAATCCACCGCTCGGCTCGGTGGTGATGATTGAAAACGTCGGCAACCTGGTCTGCCCCGCCCTGTTCGACCTCGGCGAGCAGGCCAAGGTGGTGATTCTGTCGGTGACGGAAGGTGAAGACAAGCCGATCAAATATCCACACATGTTCAAGGCGAGCAGTGTCATGCTGCTCAACAAGATTGACCTGCTGCCCTATCTCAAGTTCGACGTGGAGCGCTGTATCGCGTACGCCCGCCAGGTGAATCCTGCCATTGAGGTGTTCCGCGTGTCGGCTGAAACCGGAGAGGGTATGAGCGCCTGGTACGACTGGTTACGCAGCCACAGCGCCAGCCGACAGAATGTACGAGCCACACCATGACCGGTCTGTTTATTTTAATCATGGGCTTTTTGCTCGGCATGAAGCACGCGACCGAGGCCGATCACCTGGCCGCCGTGGCGACGCTAGTTACCCGCCAGAACCCGCTCGCCCAAACCATGCACCAGGGGATAGCATGGGGCATCGGTCACACGCTCACGCTCATGCTGTTCGGCGGCATTGTGCTCGCACTCGGCACGTCACTCCCCGAGCACATGGCCCAGGGCCTCGAACTCGCAGTCGGTCTCATGCTTGTCGCTTTGGGCGCCGATGTACTGCGCCGCCTCGTGCGCAAACGGATTCACTTTCATATCCACAGCCACGAGGGCAGTGCAAAGCATGTGCACGCCCATAGCCATGTTGGCGAAGGTGCACACCGCTATTCTCTTCATCGTCATACCCATAGAAAAAAATTGCCACTGCGCGCGCTGACGGTGGGGATGATGCACGGCATGGCGGGTTCAGCCGCGCTTATCCTGCTGAGCCTGGGAGCGGTACAGTCATTTTCGATGGAGCTGCTCTATATTGTCTTGTTCGGCGTCGGTTCCATAGCCGGGATGGCGCTACTCTCGGTCGCAATCGCCATCCCCCTCAGATTTTCCGCCGACTATCCCGGCTGGCTGCACAACGGAGTAATAGCGGTCGTGGGCGGCCTCAGCTGCGTGCTGGGCGCTATCGTGGTGTACCAGGTCGGCTTCGTGGAGCGGCTGCTGTTATGATAAGCGGTGTCCTGCTGCAATTTTCCCGTGTGCGTTCACAGATATTTTTTTCTTTAAACATAGCAGCACCAAGGAGCAGAAGGATTCCACTGCATAACGGTTAAGAATAAGCCGAATGTTTCACCAAAGCAGCCAGCGAGTCTTTAGTTGCGCTAGACTTCGATTTGAGCGCCGCTCAGCTTTAACAGATTTTTGGCGACATCATGCAGCGTTGTGAAAAAATCCTTGCCATGCTCATCCAGCCAGTCGGCCTCCAACTTTGCAAATGTCTGTTGATTGAACTTTCTGAGCTGATTCACGAGCGCTGTGAGCCCACCGATTTCTTGGGCCTCGCCTCGCCACTGTTGTCTAGCGATGACGATCTCATGAATAAGCATCTGTGCATCGTGCAAGTCACCGAGCAGATCCTGCAAGGATTCCAATCGTTCAATGAGCATCGCGCCACCCTCTAACGACTCAGCGAAGGGCTCCAACTGATAACGCAAACGCTTGCCCGCGATACGAGCTTGATGAGCTTCTTGCTCATCGGTTATTGATTGGATTTTTGAAAGATGCTGTTGCAATGGTTGCCCTAATTGCACGGTCTGCTTTGCAGCGACCTCCGCGTAACTTTCTTCATGTGATGATTTATGCAAACACACGGTTACGGTATAGGAGGACAAGCGCCGCTTGAGTCTAGCTTGGATGTGGCTGAAGGTTGTGGTGATATAGCGATGGAGTTCGCGATCGGCTACCGTTTTGCGG